>DATCZZ010000246.1:0-6276 GCA_036525635.1 Psychromonas sp.
GTTTTTCCCGAGCCGCTTTCCCCTACAATACCAAGTGTCTCGCCTTTTTTAAGCGAGATAGAAATATTATCTACCGCTACTAAGGTCTTTTGTGGTTTGCGACCGAACAAGCTTTTTTTACCTAACTCAAACTCGACCCGCATCTTGTCAGCCTGCAATATGACAGGTGATTCTTCAGGCACCGGATCTGCAAGACCTTTAGGCTCGGAATCAATCAGCATCTTTGTATATGGGTGCTCGGCGTTAGTAAATATGTGCTCCGTAGCACCATGCTCTACCACTTCCCCCTGCTTCATAACATAAATGTAATCAGCAAACTGACGTACAATAGTCAGATCGTGGGTAATCAGTAAAACACTCATCCCTTTTTGCACCTGAAGATCTTTAATCAGCCGCAGAATATTTGCCTGAACGGTTACGTCTAATGCCGTCGTCGGTTCGTCAGCAATTAATAGATCCGGGTTATTGGTTAACGCCATCGCTATCATCACCCGTTGCCGCTGTCCGCCTGATAGTTGATGCGGATACTGGTCAAAACGCTCTTCCGGGTGAGGCAGCTGTACCGCCTCAAACAGCTCGATAACTTTCTTCCGCGCTTCCGCTTTTGATATCTTCTGGTGAACCAGAATGGCTTCAGCAACCTGATCACCCAATGTATACAGCGGGTTTAATGACGTCATTGGCTCCTGAAAAATCATAGAGAGATTATTACCGCGTAACTTCAGCAACTGTCGTTCTGACGAAGCTGTGATATCAGTCTCACGGTAGGTCACTCTGCTGTTTTCGCCTATCTTGGCATATTTAGGCAACAGTCCCATCAGTGACCGTACCGATACTGATTTACCTGAGCCACTTTCTCCCACCAAGGCGACCATTTCGCCAGCTCTGATGCTGTAACTGACACCTTTTAGTGCCCGCACCAGGCCATCTTCTGTTTCAAAGCCGACGTCAAGGTCAGTGACTCGGGCAATCGTATCTGCACCTGAATGTTTACTGCCTAAGTCTGATATATGTCTGTTTTCCATAATTATTCCTCGTCTTTAGCGGCCAGAGTACGGATCAACCGCATCGCGCAGCCCATCGCCCAAAGCGTTAAAACCTAATACTGTGATTAAAATAAAAGCAACCGGGTAAAGTAACCAGGGGTATGACCCGATGGTCTGGAACTGCCCTGCTGCATTAAGCAATGAACCCCAGCTAATCATTGGCGCTTTTACTCCGACGGCTAAGAAGCTGAAGAAGCTTTCAGTTAACACGATCGTCGGCAACATAATGGTAGCGAGTACAACAATGTTACTGGTTATGTTCGGCAGTATGTGGCGTAGCACAATACGCATATCTTTCGCCCCTACCGATTTTGCAGCACGGATGTAATCCAGGTGCCTCATAGACAGAGATTGCGCCCTGACCTGACGTGCAACAAATGCCCACTGCAGTGATGACATAATCACTATCAGCATGATGAAGACTGAGGTTGAATCTGCCGTTTTCGGTAGTACCGCAATCAATGCCAGATAAAGCGGAACAGCCGGGAATGCCAGAGCAAGCTCGGCGATACGCTGGACAATAAAGTCAAAACGTCCTCCGTAATAACCCGAAAAGATGCCGACCACGGTTCCTACTACAACGACAACCAGAACAACTGCAATAGCAAACACCAGGGTAATACGACTGCCGAAAAAGCAGCGGGCAAGCAGGTCACGCCCTAAGTTATCTGAACCTAAGAGGAAAATTGGTGAGCCATCCTCAAGCCCCAGTAAATGCGTGTCGAAATTCATACCAAGAAAGGAATATTCCCAACCTTCGCTGAAGAGTTCTAAATGGATGCGCTGGCTCGTATCTTCTGTTACCACCGGCAAAAAGGTAACCGGATCCATATCCACTGTTTTCGCATACACGAAGGGACGAAGATGGAAATCTCCCTCACTATCAAAAAAATGAATATTAGTCGGAGCATCATAAATATTTTCACTAAAACGTTGAGCCGGATCATTTGCTGAAAAAAATGGAGCAAATATAGAGGTCAGACCCAGCATAGCTAACAGTACCAGGCTCATTAACGCCGTTTTATTTCGTTTGAATCGAATCCAAACTAAACTGGAATAACTTTGTGATTGTTTCATGCTTACACCTACGATAAACGGATGCGTGGATCTAGAACGGCAAGTAGCAGGTCAGCTATCAGGTTGCCGATAATGAGCAGTGCTGCGATTAACAACATGATCGTGCCGATAACATATGTGTCCTGGTCTGCCATAGCAGAGATAATTAACGGACCAACCGTCGGAATGCCAAGCACCATGGCGGCTTCCATTTCACCGGTGATCATGTACGGCAGCGCGACCCCCTGGTAAGAGATAAGGCTGTGTAGCGCATTCGGTACTGCGTGTCTGAAAATAACTTTTCGTTCTTGCAGCCCTTTTGCTCTCGCAGTCTCGATATATTGCAGCTTAAGTACATCGAGCAGGTTGCCTCGCATCAGGCGCAGGTTAAATGCCATCCCGCCGAAGGCAGCGATAAAGATAACCGGCCAGATATGCACAAGCGTATCGATAAACTTACTCCAGGACATGGGCTCGAACACATATTCGGGTGAATTCATCGCCCCTATTGATCCCGTATCCCAGACAAAAATCATGAAGTAGACGATAATAATAGCCATCACAAAACGCGGCACTGTCATTGCAATAAATGAAAGCAGTGTTGCCACGCGATCGCCCAGACGGTTCTGGTTTGTTGCGGCATAAATACCGGCAAGTACCCCAAGCAGCGTTGCACCAATATGGCACCCAAGCGCAATAAAAATAGTTCGAGGCAGACGCTCGCCGACAACATCCATTACCGGTTTGTTATAAGCAAACGAGTAACCAAAGTCGAAATGAAATACAATATTACTTAACCAGTTTACGTACTGAGTGAAGATTGGCTCATTGAGTCCATAACGGGCCCTTGCCGATTCTGCCAGCAACTGTGCTTGTTCTTGTGAGGCCCCACCCATCGACATTGCCTGGTTTTTTATCAGGTCACCATAGTCCCCTTCCGGGAGCTGAATGATGACAAATGTAATAGCACTTAACACCAGCAATAAGCCAATGGTGCTGCCTATACGTTTAATTATAAATTCAATCATACTGATACCTTATAAAAGTGGGGGAAGGCCCCCCACTGGTAGGGTTTTATTTATATTCAGGAAGTAATTGAGGTTTTAACTCTTTTGTTTGCTGCGCTTTTGGAACCCAGAAACGTTCACGCATCACTGCATCCTCAGCCCACTGATAGGCAATGATTGGCGCATTCGGCACGTTTTTGATTCGCTTGTTAACTAACAGAGCACCAGGGTAAGCGACTAAGCCAACGTGATAGACATTTTCCGTAGTTACACGGTTCAGCTCACGGATTAACTGACTCTGTTTCACCGGATCCTGCTCCAGAACAATTGCATCGGCCAGCTCAACCAGTTTTTCTTCAAACGGCTGTAGTACCTGCGGATTGTTTTTAGTTCCGCGGTGCCAAATCGGACCACTTTCCGCAATAGGCGCAAGCCATTCTATACGCTGCATCGGTACGATTAGCTCTTTATCACTGCGATTCAAGCGCCAGTCAAAGTCTGCAGAATCACGAGAAGAGTCACCCTGAACACTATCCAGAGGACGAGGAATAAGTTTGATTCCCACATCCGCCATCATAGAAACGAGGTTCTCGTTAAAAACAGTGTCTGAGGTACTGTTACCCGTGTTGAAAACAATCTCTAAGTTTTCGCCACCATCGACATCAGCCGGGAAGTTAACAATCCCATCATTATCACTGTCTTTTAGTCCAAGTTCACTAAGGTATCTCTTCGCCAGCTCTGGGTTATATGGGTAATAAACCACATCATCTTTGTTGTAGAATGTCGTTTCAGGCACTAATCCACCCGCATATTCAACCGCAAACGGCCCTTTCACTAAGGCCTGGCCCAAGCTTTTTCTATCCACAGCGTGGGAAATAGCTTTGCGGAATTTCAGCTTACGGTTTAGCTCGCGAATAGCCGCCTCCCGGTCATCTGTCACAGACAGCGTAGGGTTCATATTCATTTGAATCTGATACGCCAGGTTACGTGGACCAAACATCGCTTTTGTCGGTGAGTCAGGTGAAGCCAGCTTACGCAGGGTTTCAATGTAGATTGGCGGGTTTTCCATATTGGAAAAATCTGCTGAACCGGACATTGTCTCTAAAGTACGAGACTCCCAGGTCGACAATTTGAAATGCATCTCATCCATATACGGCAGTTGATGCCCGGCTTCATCAACCTTCCAGTAGTAAGGGTTGCGGCGTAATACAATAATTTGATCATCTTTATAATCAACAGGGATCCAGGCACCCATAGTCACAGCGGGCACTTGAGAGGCTGGCAGCGCATTATTGAAGTCCTCAAAAGTCGCCTTCTCATTATATTTGGGGTGAAGAGGTTTCAGGATGTGAGCCGGGCCAGGGCAGAAAGTCATGAATGACATATTATACAGAGCCTGCTTCTGATTAGGCTGTGTGAAATGCCAGCGAATGGTAGACTCATCAACAATCTCCAGCGTTGCGCCTTTTCCTAACGCGTTTTGCGAAGAGAAAGAAGGAACTCGTGCCTCTAACACTGTATCTTCCCAGTAAAAACGCACATCTTCAGAGGTAAACGGTTCGCCGTCAGACCACTTGGCTCCTTTAATCAGATTCATGGTCAGGGACATACCATCATCAGACCACTTCCAGCTTTGAGCCAGGTTTGGTAATACTTGGAGTTCATCTGAATTTAGCTGATACATAGGACCGGTACGAGTCAGACATTGCTGAACCGTATAGTTAATGCCGCCCCACCCTTGTGAATGGGCAGCAGACCAGTTCCACCCCTGGGGACGACCACCAATCACATGGCGGAATACACCACCGTATTCACCGATACCATCCGGCATGGACGCTGTTTTCATTACCATTGGTACTTCTGGTAAGCGTTTTTCAACTGGAGGTAACTTTCCGGTTTTTACATACTTTTCTGTAACCCAAGCCGGCTCAGAATAGTGGTCGAGTTTTTTAAATTCGACAATATCATCTGGTGAAAAGAATTTGATATCTAACCGGTTAGGGATCGGTGCCGCCTCAGGGATGGCAGTTGCACCTTCGGGTAAGGTGTTCGCTGCTATTGTGGGTAAACATATACTTGCTATGGTCAGCCCCAAAAGATGCTTTTTAACTTTCATGTGCTTTTCCTCTTGCTGTTGTATGTAGGGTTGCTCTTGCTTTATGCAACACACCTTAACCGACTCTGGATTTGTCAGCAAATCGAGATCAGAACGCACATCACAAAACCTTACCTTTCAGGACAAAAAGGAGTGATTCCATAACATGCTAGTGTAGTAAAATGATCTTGCACAGGCGGTTGACGACTCTGTTTTATGGCTTATTCTTTTAAACATGGGCAAAAAACAATCGATAAATGGGATGAAATGGTGGTAAACTCCGATATATACGCTATTCAGTAAAAATTTTTTCTGATTTCAGAAAACAAAAAAATATGACGTTTACACACAAAAACAAGGAGTGCCGCATGCGAGATTCATCTGTCCATGAGTTCGAAAACATCAACGATATTGCATCAACTCAGCGTGAAGCGCCGCTGCTTGATGGTGAAACTGAGTTAAGCTTTGAACTACGTCGGCCATTGTATATGGAAGAGTATCACTGGCATCAGCTAATCGAAGTAAACGTTATCTATAGAGGCTACATAGAGTACATATTTAATAACTCTAATGTCCGTATTGAAAGCGGGCAAATGGCACTGTTCTGGGCGGTAGCTCCCCATAAGGTAAGTAAAGTCAGTGAGGATACGCTCATGGGCATCATCAATATCCCTTTAAGCGTATTCCTTGGCTGGGCTCTGCCTCAGGAGTTTATGCAACAGGTAATGCACGGTGGTATAGTCACATACGGTATTGATGGCATAGTCAGCTTTGCCGAAAGCAAGCGCTGGCTAAACTGTTATCATGAAGATAATAAGATCCGGAACGGAATCGTTCAGGAAGAGGTGTTTTTGATGCTCCGCCGACTTTGCACTTACAATTATCAGGTAGAAATGTTCAGCTTTCTACAGGATGTTAATATGCGTAATGCAAATTATACCGGTTACAAAAATGTTCAGTTAATGATTGATTTTATTGCTAATAATCACAAAAATGATATCAAAGTTGAAGATATTGCCGCTTATGTAAAACTTCACCCCAAATACGCGATGAGCTTATTCAAAAATATGCT
>DATCZZ010000247.1:0-2118 GCA_036525635.1 Psychromonas sp.
GCATTAAACGCATTTCTTACTTTTTACTATCCCATGCAAAGTTTTAGTGAGGCTTACTACCAAGGCGGGGTAAAAACCTATAATCCGAATTGGTGGCAGGCATTGCAGGATCAAAAAAGCGCAGAGCAAGCCAGTGAGAATCGCCGCCTTGCTCTGGATCAACCCTTAATTGAAGTGTCATTAGAGCAATTAAAGCAGTTTTTAAAACATCCATGCAAGGCTTTTTTTAATCAGCGTTTAGACGTCTACTTTGAGCTGGATAATAGTGAACAAGATAATGATGAACCATTTTCTTTAGATAATCTGCAAAGGTATTGTCTTAAAAGCCAGCAGTTTGAATACGCATTGGAAGGTAAATCATTGGATGCGCTGTTTGCCCAAAGAAGGGCGGCCGGTGAATTGCCTTTTGGCGAGTTTGCGGCGTTGATTTTTAATAAAGATCTCGAGCAAATGGAAGACTTGGCGGATTTGACCGCCAGTTTTTTTGTTGGCGAGATAGAAACGATTCAGGTAGATATTCAGTTTGCCGAAAAACGCTTAATCGGAGAGTTAAGCGATCATTGTGAAAACGGATTAGTGCGGGTTAAACCCGGCGGCATTAAAGGTAAAGATATCCTCATACTTTGGTTAGAGCATCTTTGTTACTGCATTGCTTGCGGGCAAAACCTCAATTCCAGTCTGTTTGGCCAGGAGAGCGGTATTTATTTTGAGGAGGTTCCGGCTGATTACGCTTATAAAAAAATAAACGAACTGATTGTCTTATATGAAGAGGGGTTGCAGCAACCCCTACCGTTTTTTATACAGAGTGCCTTTGCCTGGTGCAATCTGGTGCATTTACTGCAGCCGGATTGTTTCCTATTGGAAGATTTGCAGTTTGCCACTATTGCGGAAGCGCAAAAAGCGGCGTTAGATAGTTTTTGCAGCGAGCGCGGTTATTGCGAAGGCGCTGACCCTTATATCAATCGCTGTTTTGAAAACCTAGAGGATTATTGGGATCAGTTTCAACCCCTGGCCCTGAAAATATTTATGCCGATTTTAAGCAATATAAGCTCTATCGAATACGCGAAATGGGATGGTGCGGAATAATGGATGAATTAAAAAAAATGGCCGGCAGCAGGGCAGAAGTAAAGGTTCAGTCGCTTAATGCCTTAACTTTTCCGCTCTATGGGCAACGTTTAATTGAAGCTTCTGCGGGAACCGGTAAAACCTATACCATTGCCAGTCTATTTATTCGCCTGCTGCTTGGCCATGGTGGCGATAATGCGCATCAAAGAGCGTTGCCTGTGGATCAAATTTTAGTGGTTACCTTCACCGAGGCGGCAACGGCGGAGTTGCGCACGCGTATTAGAGAGCGTATTCAAAGCGTGCGTTTGGACTTTATGCAGGGAGTCAGCGATGATCCTTTTAATCAAAGTTTAATGGATGATATTCAAGATCATCAACTTGCAATTCGTTTATTACGTTTTGCTGAACTGCAGATGGACGAAGCGGCTATTTACACTATTCACGGTTTTTGCCAGCGGATGCTGATGCAAAATGCCTTTGAGTCGGGCAGTTTATTTCAGCAAACTTTATTAGAAGATGATGCGCAACTGTTACAGTTAGCCTGCAATGACTTCTGGCGCACTTTTTTCTATGATCTATCCACCCCCCTGACCGAACTGATTTTTAGTTATTGGGAAAGCCCTGAGCAGCTGAAGAGAAGCTTACGCCCTTTGTTATCCCGAAGTGATCTACATTTTTTACCCGAGATAACGGATTTTGATTTTAAAGTTAAATATGAAAATAGTTTATTAGCCGTTGAAACACTGAAAACGAACTGGATTAATGACCTTGCCGACTATGCCGATATTATTACTTATTCCGACGTTTCTAAACGCAGTTACAGCAAGAAATATCTGCCCAACTGGTTAGAAGAGGTTTCTCAGTGGGCGTATCAATCGAGCCACAGTTTAAGTTTGCCTAAAAACCTGGTTAAATTTTCGCAGAAAACATTAATTGAGAAAACCCCTAAGGGTGAAGCACCTAAACATCCTGTATTTAACGAAATCGATCATCTGTTAGCACTGGATCTCTCCCTGGAAAATACTATTTTGCAGAAAGCTGCTTTCTGGGTCC
>DATCZZ010000248.1:0-4560 GCA_036525635.1 Psychromonas sp.
TGGGAGTCATAATTCTGCAAACCCTTATGCCGGCCACTCACTTGCCAGAATTTGAGATGCGCGGCGATAGTATAGTTATCTAACCTTGCCAAGTCACCGGTAGCCTTCAGTTGGGCTACAAATTGAGTTACTTGCCTACAGGAAGCAGGTGGTAAACTTAATGCTTTGTTTTTTTCACAAATGCCAGCGGCCATGTGCTCATCCAGATTAAGATGGCAAAAAACCTTTTCAGTGGCTCCCTGGTACTGGTCCAAAGGGGTTTCTGTTCAATCGGTTTGGCATTTATTTTTAAAGCATATATTAAACCAATGATGAAATAGATGATTACTATGTAGGTTATAATTAGCATTTTTTCTCCAGCTAGTAAAAAAAATTTATATATGACCTTTTACAGGATTCAGTTTTCTCTGGCCTTAAAAAGCGGTGTAAAATAATACCATATCAACAGACTCATAGTTGGATAGCTATTAATACCCTTTGCTAAGTGCATTCGGTTTGCGTGGATCAGACGCGCCATAAAGGCCATCTTCATTTTTTAATATGCTTTGCGTACTGCCCATCGCAGATTCAACTTTTACTATATGACCTTTGCTTTTCAAGAGGTTAATGGTGTCTATATTTAACCCTTTCTCGACGCGGATATAATCAGGTAACCATTGGTGGTGAATACGCAGTGCGGCAGACGCTTCGGCTATATTCATCTCATAATCGAGTACATTTGAAATCATTTGCAGTGTGGTGGAAATAATACGTGAACCACCCGGGGTACCGGTCACTAAAAACGGCTGACTATCTTTAAGGATAATGGTCGGACTCATGGAGCTAAGTGGGCGTTTATTCGCTGCTATTGCATTGGCCTCACCGCCAATTAGTCCGTAACTGTTGGCTGCACCGGGTTTGGCTGAAAAATCGTCCATCTCGTTATTCAGTAATATCCCGGTTCCCTCGGCAACAAGTCCTGAGCCATAACTAAAATTAAGCGTGTAGGTATTGGCGACGGCATTGCCCCATTTATCTATGATACTGAAATGTGTTGTTTCGTTACTTTCGTAAGGTGCGAGTTTTCCCGGCATTACCTCACTGCTTAAAGAGGCTTTATTGAAATCAATCTGTTCAACCAGATGCTGCGCGTATTTTTTATCTGTTAATGCCTGCACTGGTACTTTTACAAAATCACTATCACCAAGATATAAGCTGCGATCCGCGTAAGCGCGGCGCATCGTTTCAGCCATAACATGAATAGTTGCCGCACTGTTGTGCCCCATCTTTGCCAGCGGATAATTTTCCAGCATATTCAACATTTGCAGAATGTGCACACCGCCCGAGGAGGGAGGGGGCATGGCGATGATATCATACCCCCGGTAGGTGCCGGTGAGGGGCGGGCGTTCAATGGCGTTATAATTCTTTAGATCTTCGCTGCTGATAATACCGCCCGCTTGTGTCACTGCAAGGGCAATCTGCTGCGCAGTATAACCCTGGTAAAATCCGTTCACCCCTTGCTCTGAAATACGTTTTAAGCTGTTGGCCAACTCCTTTTGCTGCAGTATTTCGCCAGCCTGATAAGGCGTTCCATTCTCTTTATAAAATATTTTTTTAGTACTATCCCATTTAGTGAGACGTTCCTGCACCGCCTTGAGTGAGTTTGCTAAGTCCGGTGTAACCTCAATACCTTCTGCAGCGAGTTTTATGGCCGGGGTTAATAAAGCTTGTCGACTCATGCTGCCATATTTTTCTCTTGCTAATTCAAGTCCCATGACGGTGCCGGGGATACCCACAGCAAGCCCGTGAAAGCGCGAGAGGGAGCTGATAACATTCCCGGAGTTGTCTAGGTACATATCAGCCGTCGCTTGTGCCGGTGCTTTTTCACGATAGTCGATAGCAATGCTTTGTTTTTTTTCTGCTAAATAAAGCAGCATAAAACCACCACCACCCAAGTTACCGGCACGGGGGAGGGTGACGGCCAGTGCGTAAGCAACCGCAACGGCGGCATCAACGGCATTCCCGCCCTGCTGAAGAATGTCGACCCCTATTTGGGTTGCGAGCGCTTCCTGAGTTGCGACCATGCCATTTTTTGCC
This sequence comes from Psychromonas sp., assembly GCA_036525635.1. Lineage (GTDB taxonomy): Bacteria > Pseudomonadota > Gammaproteobacteria > Enterobacterales > Psychromonadaceae > Psychromonas. Next base: position 2,077 of record DATCZZ010000248.1, read on the forward strand.
CAAACGGGATGATGGATATCCATCTGGCTGTAAATGGCTTGCTGCTCTGGTTTTACTGGTGTCGTCGATTCGCCGCTGGCAACTGGGATAAACAGAAAGCAGAATAATAAGATCATCTTTTTGATAAATAACATAAATATTCCTAAAGGTTAATTTTGAGATTATTTATATAAATGATGCTCTTGAATATAGCTGATGACACTTTCCGGGGTTAAAAAGTCTATGCTGATATCGTGTTTTAACAATTCGCGTATTTCAGTTGATGAAATTGCCAGTTGGCTGGTGGTCTGAAAGTAAATTTTACCGTATTGCAGATTATGCAAATCGTGTTTATCAGTGGTTTGGTGCTTTTTCACAAGCGCCTTGACCTTTGTATTAAATTCGCATTGCCAGCCCGGGCGCTGGCTAATCACTAAATGGCAGTAGGAAAGAATATTTTGCCAATCATGCCAAGTATCAAAAGTGATTAGTGAGTCCATTCCCATAATGAAACAGATCGGGGTATCCGGGTACTCCGCTTTTAATTCTTTCAATGTATCAATGGTATAACTGGGCTTGTAACGGTTTAATTCGCGTTTGTCAATGGTCATTCTGGTTTGGGAGCTTATCGCCAACTCGACCATCTTGCTACGTTGTGTAGCGCTGCCGTGGCTTTCCGATTTGTGCGGGGCGATGTGGTTAGGCATAATAAAAAGCTGCTTGAGGGAAAGCGCTTCGGTGATTTCCAGTGCTGGACGTAAATGCCCAAAATGAATGGGATCAAAAGTGCCTCCTAAAAAACCGATGGCCTGCTGTTGAATATCCATGTGCGTAACTATCCTTTCACATTAGAAAAAAGAAAATGTAATTGCGTTAAGTTTTAACCAATCTGAATCACTATTATCTACTTTAATAGAAATTTCGAATTCTGCACATTGAATCACCATTTTTTCAAGCCTGCTGATATCCAGTCGTGCTAATGCATCGCTGATTAACTGTTGTTTTGCGGGCCAAAGTTTAGGCTGCTGCTGGCTTAATAATTTTGTTAACGGAGTATGTTGGCGTTGGTAAGCAAGTTTAAGCAGTTTTTGAACTTCACTGTTCAAGGTTGCACTGAGCAATAACAGTTCAGTCCCTTCGGCTTTTAGCTGTTTTAAAATCCGGGCGGCACGCGCCTGTTCCCCCGCCAGTAGGCTATCAACCCATTGGAAAAGCGTAAAATGATTGTGGGTGGTGATATTTTGCTCAACCTGCTGCAGAGTTAAATGTTGTTTTGGGTATAACAGTGCAAGCTTTTCAAACTCTTGTTTAGCCGCTAATAGATTACCTTCAAAATGTAGACAAAGATAATCCACAACCTCTTTATCTGCGTGAAGGTTTAAGGCTTTAAGGCGTTGAAAAATCCATTGCGGAAAACGATGAGCAAGCGGAAGATTTGCTGTGACAAAAATGCCTTGCTGCTCTAATGTTTTGAACCACACGCTGTTCATCTGTTGATTGCTGAGTTTGGGACCTTGTAAAATCAGCAGGATGTCAGGATGTAATAGCGGTGTGATTTCACGGATGAAGGTGCTGTTATCTTTGTTTGTCTTGCTCAGCGTTAAGACTATTATCTTTTTCTCAGAAAAAAGAGAAAGGCTTTGAAAGTGAGAAAAAATAAGATCACCTGCAAATTTTCCATCAAGACTAAAATGCAATTTTTCCAAATAGCCCTGATCTTTTGCGGCCTTTTCAACTTGCTCAAGCGCTTCTAAACATAGCAGTGCTTCATCACCAAAAATCAAACAGCAGGCTGGTATTTTTTGCTTGAGGTGTTGTTGCAATTGTTCCGGGTAAATGCGCATCTTTTAGCGTTTATTTTTAATGCTGAGCATAGTGGAAATAACATTGTCAGCAGCAATGCCGCGCAGCTCCTTGGTTAATATCTCCTCTTCACGTGATTTTGCCAGCGCTTGTGAGGCATTCTCAATAAAGTCACGGTACAGGTTTACCGAAAAATTTTGCGTTTGGTAACCAGGGGAGGACAATGCATAGTCAACATTATAACTTATCTCTTTTTCTGCATTCTGCGCATTGACATAGAGAGAGATGATCCGTGATGAGCGCCGCTCCGGATAAACTTTTAATGTCGCGACATCGGCGTCCGGCTGGTTAATAATTTTAATCCCCGCACCACGTAAGCGCATTTTTATAAATCGTGCTAATTCACCATTTGCATCGTTGCTTTGCAGGTAAATTTGAGGGTACTTTTCAATTAGGCCATCATTGTGCTTTAAATGAAAACCGCAACCGCTGAGCAGTACAACAGAAAATAAAAGCAAGGTTATCTGGGTGTAAAAAGCTTTGAGTGATGTGGCGTGCATAATAAGCCTTTTATTAAGTGGCAGTAGGGCTGCCGGCGGAGCTTTATGTTGCTCAAACCGACAACCGGTTACTCTGTTAGCTTTAGTTAGCTACTATATTTAATAACTTACCAGGTACAAAAATGATTTTACGGATAGTTTT
>DATCZZ010000249.1:0-3858 GCA_036525635.1 Psychromonas sp.
GGTACAAATATGTCAGCTTTGAGTTTTACTACACACAATCCAATCAACTGGGCATGGAAAGTTGATGCGGCAACAATAAACAGTGATCCGAAAATGATCAAAAATTGCTTAATGGATCTGCAAAAACCCGTTTACCTGGCACAAAACGGTGCGGGGTTAGGTATCAGCCAGGAGGTCAGCGTTGCTGGTCATGAAGCGGTATTAGCTTTTGCACAGGCGCTTAATCCTGAAGATTTGGGCGATCCTGATTTTAAGCAAACCTATGGCGTAAAATACGGCTATCATGGTGGGGCAATGGCTAACGGTATTGCCTCGGTAGAATTAGTCGTGGCGTTAGGAAAAGCTGGCTTTTTATGCTCTTTTGGCGCAGCCGGTTTACTTCCCGATGTGATTGAAAATTCGATCAAACGTATTCAGCGCGAGTTACCTGATGGCCCCTTTGCGGTTAACCTTATTCATGCCCCCAGTGAGGAGGCATTGGAGCGTGGTGCCGTTGAGTCTTTCTTGAAATTAGGCGTTAAAGTGGTAGAAGCATCAGCTTATCTGGCCTTAACTGAGCATATTGTCTGCTATCGTTTGGCCGGTTTATCAGAGAATGCAGATGGCACTGTGCATATTGAAAATAAAGTGATTGCAAAAGTATCCCGCACTGAAGTGGCGCGCCGTTTTATGGAGCCTGCACCGCAAAAGCTGGTTGACAAACTGCTTGCACAGGGCAAGGTCACCCCACTGCAGGCAGCGCTTTCCAAACGTGTCACCATGGCCGACGATATTACTGCCGAAGCGGATTCCGGTGGTCATACCGATAACCGTCCGTTTTTAACCTTGCTACCGTCAATTATCGCGTTACGTGATGAAATTCAGGCAAAATATAATTTCTCTCCGGCAATACGTGTTGGTGCGGGAGGGGGGATTGGAACGCCGGAAGCGGCGTTAGCGGCTTTTAATATGGGCGCGGCATACATTGTATTAGGCAGCGTCAACCAGGCATGTATTGAAGCGGGCGCCTCGGAGCATACGCGCAAATTACTTGCCAGTGTAGAAATGGCCGATGTGGCTATGGCGCCCGCAGCAGATATGTTTGAAATGGGCGTAAAATTACAGGTGGTAAAACGTGGCTCTATGTTTGCCATGCGTGCCAATAAACTCTATGAGCTGTATATGGCGTACGATTCAATTGAAGCGATTCCTGCCGCTGAGCGGGAGAAGATTGAGAAACAGATTTTTCGCCAGGATTTGGATAGCGTGTGGGCTGGCACCATCGATTTTTTCCAAGAGCGTGATCCGGAAATGTTAGCCCGGGCGAAAAGCAGTCCTAAACGCAAAATGGCACTGATTTTCCGCTGGTATTTAGGACTCTCTTCACGCTGGTCAAATATCGGTGAAGCGGGACGTGAAATGGATTATCAAATCTGGGCCGGCCCAAGTTTAGGTGCTTTTAATAGCTGGGTGAAGGGGACTTATTTAGAGGATTACCGACAACGCAAAGCCGTTGATGTGGCGTTGCATCTGTTAAAAGGTGCTGCATATCTGCAGCGTATTAATCAGCTTAAACTGCAGGGAGTCAAGTTAGATCAGAATTTGTTAACTTATAACGCTGCTTGAAAATGCTATAAATCCAGTCGTGGAAATGAACTGGTAATAGTTTAGGGTATAACTAGAAACTCTTACCTTTAAAATTAATTGATTAAGTTGCTATAAAAAACCAGTAAGGGTATGTTGTATGCCAATATAATTTTAACCTCACTGGTTTTATTCTTTACCTCTCATGATGTTAGCCGATTAAATTAACCTCCCTTTTCTATAATGTCTAAACAGGAGCGCCAAAGCTAAGAACAGCAAGGCAGTTCTATTGGTGCTACCGCCTCCTGATGAAGTGCTGCTTTGTGTAGAGTCATTCTCCCTATTGACTATAAGATCACGGGTCTTGTTTTTGCAATGTTGTTCAATTAATTTGGGCAGTGATTGGTTGTTCTAAACTCATTGGGCATGCTAAGTTTTATAGGGAGTCTCGGTAGTATAAAGACCTGCTGTATTAAATTGGCAGGAAGATGGTTGCGCTTTGAATTTAAAATTAAAACCAGCGATGCCTGACAAAATTAGACTATTATTACTCATAATGAGCCGGTCGATCTGCCTTAACATGAATCGCCACTGGCAAAATAAAACAGATCTCTAAATTGCACTGATTATTTATTTGAATACTCTAATAGAAAAGGTTGCAGTATTATGTATTGAAATATTGCCAAATTAATAGAATACCTTTTCTGTTTTTTTATAAGTTTAATTAAAGCTAAATATTTTACGGTTCTTATTGCAAAAAAAAAAATTAGGAAGAGCATATGAAAATTATAGGGTTTGCTGCAACTAACCACAAAAAATCTATTAACCTTCAGCTTGTTAAATATGCATGCCATTTTTTAATAAAACATGATATTGAAATCCTGGATTTAAATGATTATGAGCTTCCTTTGTACAGTCAGGATAAAGAAGCCGAAATCGGGCACCCGCAAATAGCAAAAGCATTTTTAGCAAAGTTATCTGGCAGTGATGCTATCGTCATATCATTTGCCGAGCATAATGGTTCTTATACAACTGCGTATAAAAACTTATTTGATTGGTGCTCTCGAATAGAGCCTAAAGTTTTCCAAAATAAACCCATGGTGTTGCTATCTACCTCGCCTGGTGCAAGGGGAGGGGCGAGTGTATTGGCCACGGCAATTCAAGCCGCGCCGTATTTTAACGGTATTGTCAAAGCAAGCTTATCAATTCCGAGTTTCTTCGATAATTTTGACGCTGAAAATAACCGGTTAATCCATCCCGAGCTCAATGAGCAACTTAAAGATGTCATGAGTCATTTAAACCATTTAAAATAAATTATAACTGCTCTTATCTTATAGAAAGCTCTTGCCTGCAAGTAAGTGCGGGTGGTATGGCGAGGGGGAGATAATCTCGCTTTGAATAGACAAAACATTTTGAATGGTTCGTATATTTACCTTCGACAGAGTGCAGACTCTAATAAATTATCATAAGGTATCTGATAAAAAATGTCAGTAAACTGACCGGGTAATTCTCTGAGGTTATTTATGTTCAATTTCCGTCAGCTATTTAATGTTAAAATTTACTGTATTAGCTTTAGCCTATCAACAATTTTATGTGGCTGTGCTTTTATTGCGCCGCAGAGCCCGGTTTCTTCTAAGCAACCCCACACTATCACAACCTATTTTGACTATAAGATAATTTCACCACAAAATCAGTCTATTACAATGCAGGATCTTTTGTACGACATGCAAAAAGCGGATGTTGTGCTGGTTGGAGAGTGGCATGGTCATAGCGGTATTCATCGTTTTCAAACAGATTTACTGCGGGCGATGACTCAAAGGAACCCCAATTTGGCGCTCTCTATGGAACAATTCACGCGCGACAAACAAGAGATTGTCGATCAATATTTAGCAGGTGAAATCGGTGAAGCAACACTGATAAAGGAAGCCGATGCATGGCCTAACTACGAAAGTAATTATCGCCCTTTAGTTGAACTTGCTAAAGCTGAAAAAATTGACGTTATTGCCGCTAATGCGCCAATACAGATTGTGCGTTGCATCGCCAAAGAGGGGATGGCTTATCTTAACAGGCTCCCCGAAAAAGAGAGAGCCTGGCTAGCAGCCAGCATTTCCGTGGAAGACTCTGCCTACAAAAGGCGTTTTATGGTTTCTGTCCACCACGGGGATGAAGCACAAAACAGCAAGCAATTTGCCGCGCAGGCGACCTGGGATGAAACCATGGCCGAAAGCATTGTGCACTATTTAGAACAACACCCTAATAAGCAGGTGATGCATATTGCCGGAAAATTCCATATTG
>DATCZZ010000250.1:0-13942 GCA_036525635.1 Psychromonas sp.
CGGGTGGGAACGACCATAGTGTATGTCACCCACGATCAGATTGAAGCCATGACACTGGGTGATGTCATTGCGGTGATGAAAGATGGTGAAATACAACAAGTGGGTTCGCCGCAGGAGATCTATGACAATCCACACAATCAGTTTATCGCCGGTTTCATGGGCAGCCCCTCAATGAATTTTATTCCCTGCCGGGTTGAGAAAGCAGAGGGTGTTATGCAGATAACGCTGGAATGTGGTGGCGTGCAACATCAAGTCGCGATTAAACAGAGTATCGCAGGACTACAGCGCTACGCGGGCAAAAGCGTTATTCTGGGTATTCGGCCGGAACAAATCACTCAGCAGGGCGAAGAAAAAGCCGATAGCGCCCTGCTCAGTTGCAGCGTTGAAATTATTGAACCCACAGGCCCGGACACGCTGATCACCGTGCGCATCAATGGGGTAAAAACAGTTTGCCGTATTCACCCGACCGCCGAATGCAAGGTAGATAAATTGATGCCGCTGCTGCTTGATATGTCAAAAGTGGTGTTTTTTGATAGCGATACGCAGCAGCGTATTTACTGATCTCCGCGCAACCTTAAACAACAGAAAAGCATGCATTGGGCGTGGCATTGTCACCGCCTGATAGCTATCCCCTTTATAAAACGTTGCAGGGTGTACCCCCCTCGCACCATTCCCGATTTTTTTCGGGGAGCTCAGATCCAGTAATACCATTCCGCTTGATTAATTACTCAGTTGTTATTTTTGGAAGTGCAGTTTTAACCGCGCAATAAAACAGGCGCGACTGAAGTCGCACTTCCCAAGATAGACCCTAACATTAATTACAATGGTATTATTACCCTTTACGCCTATTTTGCAGTAGGCTAGAGACTTAGATTCGTCAGGAATGTTTATATGAGCACAGTCAATGTACAACTTCTACTTACCGGAAATGAATTAATGATTGGCGATATTGTTGACAGCAATTCAGCAATGATCGCAAAAAGTTTTAAAGCATTGGGTATCAAAATCCATAAAAAAGTGACAGTGGCGGATGATTTAAACCTGCTGGTGACGGAAATAGAAAATATAAGCAGTAGCGCGGATCTGTTGATTATCAACGGAGGTTTAGGGCCGACCAGAGATGACTTAACCGCTCAAGCACTTGCTTTAGCGGCCAATTTATCGATAGAGCAACATCCTGATGCATTAACGCACCTGCAAAAGTGGTGTGAAAAACGTGCCGCAGCGTTAACCCAATCAAACCTTAAACAGGCACTGCTGCCTAAAGGCTGTGAGATTGTTGCAAACAGTATCGGCAGTGCTGTCGGGTTTTCCTTAACCTTAAACGGCTGCCTAATCATTTGCACGCCAGGTGTACCCCATGAACTGAAATTAATGCTCGATCAACAGATACTGCCCCTGTTGCAAGAGACAATGAATCTCAGTGGTGAAATGGATAATACGCGATTTCAAGTATTTGGCATGGGTGAATCGACGCTGCAAACGCTTATCGAAAATGAAATTCCCCTCTGGCCGGAAGAGGTTGAACTTGGTTTTCGTGCAGCAATGCCAACACTTGAGCTGAAACTCACCATAGAGAATAAACAATATATCCCTATTAAAAATGCGCTGATAGACAAGTTAAAAAGTATTCTGGGTGCTCACCTTATTGCCGAGATAAGCGATAAAGAAAAAACACTTGCCGAGCATGTGCTGAATTTATGCAGGCAGCAGAACTTGAAAATAACCTTGGCAGAAGCTTGTACTGGCGGCTTAATTGCCAGTGAACTGAGCAAGGTAGCAGGCGCCTCATCAGTATTTGAAGCCGGCTTTATTCCCTGTTCAAACACCATGAAACAGAAAATGCTTGATGTCGATCCGGGCATCATCGCGCGGTTTGGCGCGGTGAGTGAACCCACGGTACTCGCTATGGCGCAAGGCGCATTGCATAAAACTGATGCAGATATCACTATTGCCGTTTCCGGGATTGCTGGCCCTGATGGCGGTTCAAGTGATAACCCCGTCGGCTCGGTATGGATAGCATGGGGAACAAAAGAGCGAATTTTCAGTCGATATTTCTGTATTAAAGGTAACAGAGACTATTTTCAGCAGATGGTGATGGCAAGGGCATTGGATTTAGTTAGGCGAATGTTGATAAAAAACAGTGATAAACCAAATTATTTTTTGTAAATAAAGGAGCTGGAAACAGGCGCCGCGTTGTGCATCTGCAGGCTAAAGCCCCGAACAGTTACTGTGATTTCGAATCTATCGCCCCGTCATTCCCGCAGGTTTTTGCTGGCCCTGACATGCGGACTATCGGCGCGGATTTTTATGAGCTTATTAAAGCTTGATTGCGCCCGTTTTTTTTCGCTTTATACAGTAGCTGATCAGCCGCCTTTATGGCTTTATCAAGGTTTATATCGAGGTGATCAATCAGGGTTGCGCCGGCACTCGTTGTGATATTAATGGTCTGACCGTCAAAATGTATCGGGTGGTTCTCAATGATTTTCAGAAACCTGCGCAAGGGAGCGGGGTTTGCTGTTAAATCTAAATTTATGCAAACAACGATAAATTCTTCTCCACCGAAGCGAGCGTAAATATCATGTTCATAAAATGTAGCTTTCAGCAGTTTCGAAAACTCAATTAATACATGATCACCCGCCAGGTGGCCATAACGGTCGTTTATACTTTTAAAAGAATCAATGTCCAGCATTATTAAGCTGTCAGTTTTTTTGTTAACCGGCCTCTTTTGCATAAGTAATTTGTACTCGTCGTAAAATGCGCGGCGGTTGAGCAAGCCGGTTAAAGGGTCTGTTGCAGCCATCTTTTTGAGCTTCTGTTTCTCTTCACGCAGTATCTCTAATAACAATTCCAGCTCCCGGGTGCGCTCCTCTACCTTTTTTTCAAGAGAGTGGGAGTAAGCTTCTAATCGTTTATGCGCTTTTTCTAAATCAATGGTTTGCAGCCTGACCTGATCAACAAGAGCACGCTCCCGTTCTTCCATACGCTGATCGCGTAAATGCAATAACTCCTCGTGTGGTTTTATCTGTTTGGTAAATCGAAAACTTTACATATTCATTGGTATAGTCACAGTCTTCATCCGCCCAGCAATTCACGGCAAAGGCCTGGGAAAATAAACCTATTATTTTACCCTGTAAAAAAGGGCTGCCCCAGCGCTCATCTTCAGGCAATTTGCTCTGCATGCTCACTTCCCAGGCATTGCGCACAATAACCGTGGCTTTCCTGGCCTGATAATTATATTCCGGTAGTTCAAACATCCCCCAACCAGCAGTTGATACATAGCTGCCCCATGCAAGAAATCCCTCCTCAAAGGTATTACCTAAGGTACTGACCATCATATGGTAATCTTCTTTTGTGCCGTCACGGGTAGAATCTGCAACAAGCAGACGAAACATATCGACACCGAGTTCTTTTGCCAAGGGGGCAATAATATTCAGCAGAGAAGGATCTTTCCAAAATAAAATCGACTCAATACCAAAAAAGCTAAAGCTGCCTTTCTTAAGATCCCAATGAATTGGCACATTGTTTAGTTCAATTTTAAATTGATTTTGATCCGGTAAAGGCATAATAACCTTGCCATTATCCATAAGCTGCTTTAATCCTTTCTATAAGTAGTTGCAACAGGAGAGAAGCATGTTTCATTTTCAGCGTATTATTTAAAATAATAGCGACACTAAGTTACATTTGACTGCTCTTCGAGGGATTGTTCTCTTTTAATTACTATATAAGGTTATGTAATGGCAAGCTACAAGCCCCAGCCAGAGTACAAGTTAAGACACGCCAGCGCTTGAACGCGCTGTATCTTATTTATTTTATATTACAGTTGCTTAAACAGCATATCCTAGTGTATCTGGACAGTAACAACAATGAAAAAGAGTTCTTTGCCATGCCCGGATCACCTTATGAAGAGATATCCCTGTTATCGTGGTTTAACATCAATCAGTATAAATCTATTCTGGCAACTTACTTCAGCCAGTCAATCAGTTCCTGAGTAACCATAGTGACAGCCTTGTTCAGTGCAGCTACCGCTCCACTGGCATTTTTAGGCGATGCGACTGGCACAGTTGCAACAAAATCCCGGCTGGCTATCACCCTGTTTGTATTGTTATCGATAAGGTTAAATCGCATCCTTATGATACCTTCGGAGGTCCCATCATCATTGATGCTATGGCTGAAATAGAGCAGTGTACTTTCCAGCAGAAAATCAGATTCCGACTGTGATGAGTAAGGAACGACGGCAATGTAACGGCCGCTTTTTTCAAGTGCTTCCTGAAAAATCAGCAGCAGCATAGTCGTAGGTGAATCACTCCAGCGGCTATAAGCGTAGCTGTTCTGCCCATATCGAGCGTCGCTATAGATTATCTCTCTACCATTAAAGACATGCGAGCTGCGAATCCGGCCTAACATAAGAATGCCGGCAGGCTCTGCTTCTCGACTATTGGATAGGTGAAAAGCATCCAGCTCAGGATAAAGGGTATAGGTAGAAACGGGAGGCAGTTTTTCGCCAGCGCATCCTGTCACCCCGATCAAGAAGACAGCCAGCAAAAGGAAATCTCTATTTTTCATGGTAGCCCTCCTCACCCGGTCCCGGTCTTGCCTGCGTGCGTTTGAAGAGCAGATCAGCAGGGCTGTTTTTAAGGCTTTCTATGGTTGTCTGCAGACTGCCTGTCAGAATGTCCAGCTCGCTTAAAAGCTGGTTCAATGAACTAAAACTTGCGCGCATCCCCCTGCTCATTTCCTGACTAAGCCCTGTTGTGTTCTTTTCAAGATTAGCAGCCATCTGCTTGACACTGTTCGAGGCTGCACTGACCTTTTCAGATGCTTCGGTAATCTTGTTCTCCATCACCACCCCATTATCAACCAGCGTCTGAATGCCTTCTAATTGGACGCGCAGATCTTTAACCAGTTCTTTGCTTTCAAACAGCAGCAGTTCAACATTATTTATATTTTTATCACCGAGTAGGCGGTTGATGTTTTCCAGTGTCTCAATAGATTTTTCTGCCAATTGACTCAAAGATTGATCAATTCTTCCTAATGTTGACGGCCTAGCCGGGATAACGGGTATCTCACCATTTACCCTCTTTAACAACGCGGCCTCCTTGTCAATCCCTTGCAGCTCGATATAGGCAAGCCCGGTAATGCCGTAGAAATTAAGCGCCGCAGTGGTATCAATCTTGATGGGTACATCATGATTTACTTTGATCAGTAATTCCACCACCTCAGGGTTATTCGCTTTAAGTCCTATTCTGATCACCGAACCAACGTCTACTCCCCGATATTTAACAGCGGCATCTATGTTCAAACCTGCAACCGACTCTGATAAATGCACGTAGTAAGTATCATAGGTTTGTTGTCCGTATTGCTTTGTCAGCCAGAAGCTAACGCTTAACAGTGCAGCAGTCAGGAAAATCACGAAGAGTCCGACAATCGTGTAATTTATTTTACTTTCCATGAGCACTCCTTAAGCGCCCGCGCGCTCCCCCGAAGAACTGCTGGATGACAGGATCAGACTGTCGTATCACCTCATTCAGCGTACCTTCCGCAATCACTTTTTTATTTGCCAGTACGGCAAAACGATCCACAATTGTCCAGATGGAATCAAGATCATGAGTCACCATCACCACCGTGAGATCCAGCATATCCCGTAATTCAAGAATCAAATGGTCAAATTCTTCAGCACCAATTGGATCCAGTCCAGAAGTCGGCTCATCTAAAAATAATAATTGCGGATCCATCGCCAGAGCCCGTGCCAGTGCAGCACGCTTGACCATGCCGCCGCTGAGCTGCGCAGGATAGAGATCCGCCGTGTGGTCAGGAAGGCCGACCATGTTGATCTTCATACGTACAATCTCACGGATCAGTTTTGCCGGCAGAGTTGTATACTCCTTCAGACTGATCGCCACATTTTCCATTACCGTTAGTGAAGAATAAAGTGCCCCGTGTTGAAAAAGTACACCCCACTGACCTTGCAGTTCGGCGGCTTCCGCTCGGCCGATATTTATCAAATCATGACCGAGCACATGTAATTCTCCAGATACCGGCTGTAACAACATGATCATCTCTTTCATCAAGGTCGATTTGCCTGAGCCGCTGCCGCCCAACAGGCCATATATTTCACCGTGCTGTACGCTCAAACTCACGCCGTCATGAACAACATTATCGGCAAACCGTGTCACCACATCGACCACACGGATAACGGTGTTCATATACCCAACTCTGTAAAGACAATGGAAAAGAGAGCATCACAGGCAATGACGAGGAAAATAGCGTTGACCACACTGATCGTCGTGTAGCGGCCAAGACTTTCAGTATTTATGGACACCTGAAACCCCCGAAAACAGCCGGTTACTGCGATTAACCATGCAAAGAAAGGACCTTTGCTCAGCCCTATCCAGAGGTGTTTTATATCGAGTACATTTTGTAACCTATGGATGAATTCTGTGTAGGAAATATTCAGGTGTATATTGGAAACAATCATCCCCCCCGCAATACCGATAATATCAGCAAAGAGAATCAGCAGCGGCATGGCAATCATTAAGGCAATAATGCGCGGCAGCACAAGAAACCGGTGCGGCTCGAAGCCCATGATACGCATGGCGTTGATCTCCTCTGTAATCTTCATCGCACCCAGTTGTGCGGTATAGGAGGAGCCGGTCCTACCTGCTACGACTATCGCGGTGATCAGCGGGGCCAGCTCCCTGGTAACAGAAATGCCTATCATGTCTACTATAAAAATATTGGCGCCAAACTTCTGCAGCTGTAACGCGCCCTGATAGGTGATCACCACACCAATGAGACAACTTGTCAGAGAAATAATAGGCAGTGCACGAACCCCTGCTTCTTCAATATTTTTGACAATGGATGCATAGCGGATGGACGATGGATGTTGCAGATAGATAAGCAGCGCGGCTGCATTCTCACCGATAAATGCAAGAAACTCTTTAATATCCCACCAGAAATTTGCAGCAGACTTGCCAAGATGAGTGAATGGGAGCAGCAAGCGCGGTAATAAGCGGGGTTTTGACAGCGCATACTCTGAAACATGGGAACGTAACAACTTATAAAGATCTTCATACTCAACCCCTGCCCCTGTCAGCTCGACAGTGCACCGCTGTAACTTGAGCAAATCATGGTAATGGATATAAAGCATCATACCGGCAGAATCTATCTTCTCTACGCCTGAAACATCCCATTGTATGGAGACACCTCGAAGAGAGCCGGCATATAGTTCTAAAGGTTTCACCACATCCTGAAGGGCTTTGGCCGTCCAGTCACCCTGGCATCTGAATAATACTGAGCCAGTCTCTATTTGAATCTTCTGAATCTGTGCCTGTTGTAGTTTCAAATATGTCATCCATTTAATACCAGATAGTAACGGTCGCGACATAGAGATAACTTGCTAAGACGATAGTCGTTCTAGGCTCCAGAGGCATCACTTTTATTGGCGGCCGCTGAGCATCAGTAATCCCTGCAAAAATATTATGCTTTGTGTCAGAGTATAGTAAGATAAAAACCCTTTACCCAGAAAATAGGCACGATTTGCAACGGATGCTGTATAGCAATTCGCCTTTAAGGTGATCTAATCTGCGGGGCGAATAATTACCCGGCAGAAAGTGACAGGGATTGGGGAAAATTGCATAGTTTATGTTTAAACCGATAAGTAAAACAATAAGTTGTACTATAAACCTACGCATCTCACTGAAACTGGAAGCGGTGTGTTTTTGCAGTATTAGCAACCACCCGCCAAATAAGTTGCGCAGATAATTGCATTTATAAGCAAAAAGCCAACGCTTTATTCAGCGACTAAACCATAGGGTAGATCGGCAAACATATCAGGCTGCAAAGTGATTGTCGGCGCCGCGTGCACGCCCCGCCAGTCAAGCAGCATAATTGCCAGCACGTTGCGGTGTTCACCGCCCCTTAAGTCAACCTCACCTGTCACTGAGGGCAACAGACCATGTTCACGATTCAACGCTTGCTGAATCGCCTTTTGCGTTTTCAGAACGACAGGGTCGTGATCTAATCCCGCCAGCAGGAAGCTGATCCCGACTTCAGCAATCACGTCTTCTTTCGCCCGGGCGATAATAGTATCAATATTGCTGCGGTAATAGTCATATATCCACTGGAAATCCGGCTCGTTGATAGGATGCTGGTAGTAGGCCGATGCCGCAAAGATAATATGCGTCAAGCCATAAATTTTATTAGCGAACTGCTGCTCTGAGAGCTGTGCGTCGACGCCGTCCGGGTAGGTTTTCCTGAATGCGCTAATGAATTCATCGACAACATCCTGCTCGCCTAACTGACGCAGCCAATACACCTGATTAGCCAACTGCGCAGCCCAGGCTTTTATCATGGCGGTATTGGTTACGTACTTGCTAAAATCATAACGACGGATCACCTGGCGCAATTTGGCATCTTCACGGTGTTTCAGGCCATATTCATTTGCCCGCGCCATTGAACCAAGCAGAGAGACGCCAACATAAAGGTATTCCGGCATCTCCTTTGTCGCCGCATAACGTAAGTTACTGCGCTCACCGGTTTCACCTGCATAGCTTGCAATACGCTTGTTGGAATAAGCCTGAATCTGCTCCGGGCTGTAAACTTCGCCGGCAAATTCATTCAGCTGACTGGCCACCCTCGCCAGATCTGACCAGACTGTTGCTTGATATTTGCTGTCCAGTGTCTGACGGTACATTCTCAATCCGTAATGGCCGGCTCTAAATGCCGGCAGGGTAAATAAAATCTTTTCATAGGTAGCGCGGATCAGCTCAGCGTCTTCTTTAAAACTGCAGGCGTTCTCTCCCTGAGAGGAGACAACTTGCTCTTTATCAGCAAGAGCAGCTCCTTGAGAGGAAAGCGCCGTTTCGTTACTGTAAGTGGCAGGCACCAGCAGCAAAGAGATAAAAAGTAGCAGGCTTATCTTTAAAAATTTCATAGCGTTCCCCGTATATAGCAGAATGATCTCATTATCTGGCTTATTGCAATCAGCCCTGACTGTGCGGAAAGTAGTATTGATTAGTATAAGAGTGAGTCTTAAAGCATACAAATAATGACGCTTTATATATTGCTCTCTGGCAATAAAGCGGTTAAGGATCTTACCTCTGGATTGGCAGGCATTTCAGCATTATTAGTCAGCACCTTGATAAAGATATCGACAATTTCAGGATCAAACTGAGCGCCTCGGTGAGTGCTCAATTCCTGTTGCGCATCCGCCGCGCTTAACGATTTCCGATAGGGTCTATTTGATGTCATGGCATCATAGGCATCGGCTACTGCTATTATGCGAGCAGACAAAGGAATCTCTTTACCCGCTAATCCACAAGGGTAACCCGTGCCGTCATAACGTTCATGGTGATGGCGTACTGCCAGGAGAATATTGGCAAAGTTAGGATTATGCTGCAAAATGGCAACGCCGGCATCAGGATGATTTTTAATAATCTCATACTCCTGATCATTAAGTTTGCCCTGTTTGAGCAACACCGAGTCTGGCGTGCCAATTTTACCAATATCATGCAATTGTGCAGCCAGCCTGATTTGATAAATGCGGTTGGGACTTAAGGCCATCATTTCAGCAATTTGCTGCGCATAATCCATCACCCTGTTAACATGGGCTGCGGTGTACGTATCACGCGCATCGATCGCGCTCACCAGAGCATTAATACTGGCATTAAATGAGCGATTAAACTGTTCATAGGCTTTAAACATCAATACATTGTTTGCCTGTAGCTTGGCTCTTTTGTAGTTTAATCTGCGCGTGATATAAAGCAAAACAGGAAAGTGTAATAAATAAAGAAGCAGTAACCCCATAAACACAATAATAAGAATCAATTCATTTAATTGTTGATGGGGCTTTACAATTATATCGTAAGGAAATACAACAGTAACAGTGTAATTCTCATTCTCCCCCTTGTAAAAACGCGTAATCTGCAGCTCTTTAGCTGTGTCAAGATTCCCTGAATCCACTATTTTATAGGGAGAAGCAGCCTGAGAAGAAAAGCTTGGTATTTGCAGTAAAAAATGTTGCTTATTTTGCGCCTTAAAGTTGCTCATTTGATGCGTCAGCTTGCCGGAATGGTTCCAGATATAATAGTTTGATGCAGAAAGCGAATTTAAACGGGTAATAAGATGCGCTAGGGAAGGAGGGCCTGCGTGGCCATTAATCAAGCGCTGATCTGCAATAGCAGACAGATCTTCACCCTCTTCTTTGGACAGTGCAAGGTCAATAATCTCAATCTTAGCAGTGACGGCCTCGGATACCATATAATCTGAAATCACGGATATCAGCACAACGCCGACTAGGGAAAAAACGGTTAGAGTATAGAGTGTAAATTGACGTTTTACCCCGAATTTAGAAATCTTCATCCCCTTTCAACTCAAACAACAACATAGTTATACAAGCGCTAAAACTAAGCGGATTGGATATTCTTTTGTTTTTTGCAAATAGTTTTTTGTTGCGCCCCAAGCCCCCCTTAAAGCGGACTAAATTTAAATGAAATAAAACACCCAGGCAATGTTTAATTACTTATCAGTAAGTAATAACGCATTATTTATCAACTGAATCACCTTATTAGGCCATCTTTACAGCATAAAGTGGCGCTATGTTGAAAAATCTTCCAACGGATAGAAGACGCTTATTCTATTCATAATGCTTATTGTTTAGAATGTTCCCCTCTTATATTTAAACAGGTTGTGATGAATGTTTTATCTGTTAGGCGTTACAGTGTTATGGGCGTTTTCTTTTAGTTTGATCGGTGTCTATTTAGCGGGCCAGGTAGATCCATGGTTTTCCGTATTGATGCGGATTAGTTTAGCGACCTTAGTGTTCTTACCTTTTTTACGCATTCGTCAAGTTCAGACTGAAACAGCCATAAAACTGATGCTGATTGGCGCTGTACAATTAGGTTTAATGTACGTCTTTTACTATCAGTCATTTTTATTTTTATCCGTCCCCGAAGTGCTTTTATTTACTGTCATGACCCCCATTTATGTGACCCTTATAAACGACGCCTGCGAACGAAAATTTCATGGCAATTTTATGATAACGGCAGTCATTGCCACTGCAGGTGCCATTGCCATCCGCTACAACAGCATTGATGCCGACTTTATGTTGGGTTTTATGTTAGTGCAGGCTGCCAACCTCTGCTTTGCGTCGGGTCAGGTGGCTTATAAACGATTAATGGATAAACGCGCAATAAAACAGCAAACTGTTTTTGCCTGGTTTTTTATTGGCGCGCTGCTTGTTGCCGCTGTTTGCTATCTGATTTTCGGTAACAGTGAAAAACTGCCCGGCACGGAGTTGCAATGGGCAGTACTGATTTATCTGGGAACCATAGCCTCTGGGCTGGGCTATTTTGCCTGGAATAAAGGTGCAACCCAAGTCAATGTAGGCGCCCTTGCTGTGATGAATAACCTGCTTATTCCGGCAGGCATTGTGGTAAATCTATTAATTTGGAATCACGATGCAGATATACAGCGGTTGGCTATGGGAGGCACTTTAATCCTTCTTTCATTATTGTTAAACCAATGGCTGGATAAAAGGCGTAAATTGCAGCGAGCATAATTAATGGCTCCGTAAATGCTGACGGGGCCCGGAGAATAGCATACAAATATGCGTACTAACCCCACCTGAAGGTGGGGTTAGTAGTTGTTGCTCTTGCTAGCTCATAATACTAATCAGCATAAATATCTGTTCAATCAAGCTTCTTGCTCTCATTCATTCTTCCCTGCGCAATTTTTGTCCATTTAATTAAGCGGAATGGTATAACAGTGACAAAAAGAGCATTTAAAGGTGAACAAATAACAAGTCTACCACACTTATATTGACCAATTTACGCGCAGTGGACCACCAACGGCTCCAGAAACCATGATGATGGCCGCACACTAACAGATCCACATCCATCTTGGAGATTGTCTCCATCAAGGTTTCCTCTACGTCCCCCGCTAATACTATGGTATTTTTGATCGGGTAATCGGTGATTTCAGCCAGTTCCTGTAACTGGGCCACTAGCTCTGCATGTTTCTCCTCCATTAATTTAACTTCGACTCCATCATATTTCCTGCCCTTATCCGGATGCGAAATATCAACAGAGATAAAAGAAAGTTTTGCATCTAAATTTTTAGCTAATGAAACAGCCTTGCTGATTACTATATCGCTACCTTCGTTTAAATCGATGGCCACCAACACATGTTTATAACTCATGATCCTTCTCCAATCCACTTTCCCAGTTAAGCAGAGCAATAACCTTGCCCATGCAGTCGTACCTAATTTGGTCCCTTCTTTTTATCAAAGTATAGCATTTAACCGATAATTCCCATTTTTTTTCAAAGGTTAATCAATATGCGATTATCAGATTATACAGCCCCTAAAATAACCATTTAAAATAAAAGAGTTAGGTTAAAAATATAAAATTAAGAGCGCCACATTGTGGTTAAAAAATCTATGGGGATCACAAAAAGAAGGGAAGCAGTGGTTAATTTAAACAGAAGATGTTGGAATAAAAAAAGTTGGTCTTGAATTATGTTATTGAATACAAAAAACAAGACCGGAGATAATTACAGCAGAAACATTTACACCTTTGCAGGCGCTTTATTGGATCAGTTTTAAGCCAACGGGTAAACCTTCGCCAAACACGCGTTTGGTTTCAGCTTCATTTAACTCTTTAACACTGGCCACCATCTCTATCCAGCTAACAGGCGCCTTAATATCAGTTAACTGGTCTATGATTTTATTTCGCCAATTTTCATCCAGATCACGACTGCGATCACCACTCATACGTGACATTAATACAGTCGCAAAAGCGGCCTGCTGATTGCTTTTCCAGTCGACTTTAAGTATTTGCGGCAACCAGTTTTGCAGATCATTTTTATCAATCACATTATGAGCGCTGCCGTGAAAAGGAATCCGTGATGCCAGTCGACCAAGCGCCCACCAACTGGTATTCGTTTCAGATGATTTTTGCAGCCGTTTTAATAACCACTGACTTATTTTTCTTTTTTCCTCAACGGCTAGCAACTCCAGGGCGGCAACCAGTTTGACCATATCCTCGTAGGATTTCTGTTTGGCTTCGGCTTTTAATTGTCGACTGGTTAAGGCTGATGGATCGATAAATTTCGCAATATCTTTAAATATCCGCGCCTGCTGCTGTGCATTAAGTCCACCAGAAGCACGTCGCCAAAATGTCCACCAATCAATCCAGACCTGTGTTTCCTGGTTATATTGCAGACCCTGCTCATATAAAGGCCAAATTTGCTCTATCCGCCAATCATCAATGGGATAACCAAAACCTGGTCGTAAGCAATAACCTGCAAGATTAAACCAAACCCGTTCATGGGCCGGTGAACGCCTGCGTCTATTTTTGCCTTCCAGCAACAAATCAAACAGCGCGCGTAATACCGGGACTTCCCAACTATCCCGAGTGCCTAACTGTTTTTCAATATCGGCGCGTAAACTTTTAACCGCTTTGGGATCAGCTTGTTTTTTACTTTCGCCAAAAACCAGATCGATCTTTTGCCTGACTGCATCAAAACCGGCGGGCAGTGTTAATGTTGAATCTGCGCTTGTTGGCTGAGACAGTTGCTTACGGATCTGAAATTCGAGATGCCATCGCTCCTGGTTTTTTGCCACACAATCTATTTTCAGGGTTCCGACTTCGGTAAAGCGGGTTGCCAGCGAAACGACGACGGAATCTAAGCTTGTTTTTTCCAATACGACCACCAAAGGCGGCAGTGAAATAAAACGTTCACTGGCCACGGCTTGTTCGTCAATGGTAATGATCTCACCCGCTTTATATACCCGATCGGCAGTGGTCGAAAAGAGGAGGAACTGAACGGGCGAGCCTAAGCGTAATGAAAATTTTCTGTCGGGCAGGGTCAGTTCCTGCTCCTCTTCAGTCCCTTTAGGCATTAAACAAATTGCTTGCTTACCCGCATCTTGTTGCTCTAG
>DATCZZ010000251.1:0-13706 GCA_036525635.1 Psychromonas sp.
TCACAGGTAAAACCGTGTGTGCCAAATCCGGTGGTGTAAACCAGCATGGTCGACGAGCCATATATTATATATCCGGCCGCAACTTGTTTGTCTCCTGGTTGTAGGAAGTCATCTAGAATGACCTTTTGGCCGCGCTCGCTAATACGACGATAGATGGAGAAAACAGTACCAACAGATACATTGACGTCAATATTTGAAGAACCATCGAGCGGATCCATTAACACCACATATTTATTGTTCATCCCCTCCTGATCATCAAATACAACGAACTCATCTTCCTCCTCAGAGGCAATACCACAGACCTCGCCACGCGCTTTTAACGCCGCTTTAAAGACATCATTGGCATATAAATCCATCTTTTGCTGAACTTCACCCTGTACATTTTCAACGCCGGTTGCGCCTATAATATCTACTAATCCAGCTTTATTTATCTCGCGGTTAACAACCTTTGCCGCTAACTGGATTGATCCTAATAGTGATGACAATTCCCCTGTCGCTTCAGGAAATTCATGTTGTTTTTTAATAATGTATTCACCGAGAGTTATCATTTTCTATCCTTTTATAGAGCTCGATTGCCTGTCAAAATTTGTACTTTACATTAGGTTGTAACGATTTGATCCTACAGTTTTTTTAGATGTCTTTCTGATATCTCAATCACCTTGTTAACACGTTTTGTATATTTTTCTTCACCGCTAAGAAATTCTGTTGTCATCCACGCGGTTACAATCTCTGCCGCAATACCTGAGCCGATTATTTTTGCGCCAATACAAAGTACATTGGTATTTGAGTGAGAACGGGCTAATTGCGCGCAAAAGGGGTCCTGGCAAACCGCTGCGTATAAACCGGAAATTTTATTAGCGATTAATGCACTGCCATAACCGACCCCATCAATAAAAATACCGCGTTCTGCCTCACCCTTGGCAACCGCTAATGCCGCCGGGTAAATGTGATCGGATAAATCACAGGCTTCCTGGTTATTTGTGCCAAAATCTATAATGGTATGTCCGGCATTTTCTAATAATATTTTGATCTCTTCTTTTAAACTAAAACCAGCGTGGTCACAGGCCATTGCAATTTTCATATTATTTACCTTTTTAGTGTATGAGTGGCTTAAAAAATGTTCTATTTTCTTGAAAATAGCGATATTTGCCGTTAAAAAAACCCAGCGATGTGCTGGGTTTTATGGCCTAACTAGTCGCTATTTATAGCGTCCAATTAAGCAGCAACTGCCTCTTTACGGTCGCTTTTCTTAACGATAGCGTAACTGATACCCGTTACTGCTGTACCCGCGGCAATCGCCACTAAATACAATAGTACAGGGCTGATCGCGCCAGGGATAAGTAGAACGAATAGACCGCCGTGAGGTGCTAGTAACTGCGCGCCAAATAACATAGAAAGTGCACCTGTTAATGCGCCACCCGCCATACAACAAGGAATTACGCGTAGTGGATCATGTGCAGCGAAAGGAATCGCACCTTCAGAGATGAAGCAAAGGCCTAGTACAAATGATGCTTTACCCGCTTCGGCTTCGCTCGGAATAAACTTAGATTTTGCTAAGAATGTTGCTAGACCCATACCTAACGCAGGTACCATACCAGCAGCCATAATCGCAGCCATTGGTGCATAAGTTTGTGATGCTAATAGACCTACACCAAAAGTATATGCCGTTTTGTTAACCGGACCACCAAGGTCGAAACACATCATTGCGCCAAGTAGAATACCTAACAGGATTGCATTTGCTGAGCCCATGCTTTGTAGGAAGTCAGTTAGTCCCGCCATGATTGCAGCCACTGGAGTACCAACTACGTAGATCATCACTAAACCTGTCACTAAGCTTGCAATTAGAGGGATGATTAGGATTGGTTTTAACGCCGCCATAGAATCTGGAAGTGGGAATTTTTCAGCAACAAATTTTGCCGTATAACCTGCTAGGAAACCTGCAATGATACCACCAAGGAAACCTGCTCCCGTTGAGCTTGCCAGCATGCCGCCAATTAAACCAGGTGCAAGACCTGGTCTGTCTGCAATAGAGAAGGCGATAAAACCAGATAGTACCGGAATCATAAGCGCAAAAGCTGACGCCCCGCCGATACTCATTAATGCTGCTGCCAGCGTACCTTGTTCTTTAAAGGCTTCGATACCAAATACAAAAGATAACGCAATTAACAAACCACCGGCAACAACAACAGGTAACATATGCGAAACACCTGTCATAAGGTGTTTATAGATAGCTGATGATCCTTTAGCTTGTTTTTCATCATGGCTGCTCGCTGCGCCGCCTGTGTGACGATAAACGGATGCCTCAGAAAATGCTTTATTGAGCTCTTGTTCGGTTTTTTTCAGTGCAAGGCCAGTACTGGTTTTATATAGTTTTTTGCCATCAAAGCGTGATAAATCGACTTCGATATCTGCGGCAATAATAACTAAATCGGCTGCACTGATCTCTTCTGCTGTTAGTTGGTTTTTTGCTCCAACTGAACCGCGAGTTTCAACCTTGATCTCATGGCCGAGACTTTTTGCTTTATCTTCTAAGGCGGTTGCTGCCATAAATGTATGTGCCACACCCGTTGGGCAAGCTGTTATAGCGACAATTTTTTTACTTGATTGCATACTTGTCTTCCCTTTAGTTGTTGGTGCGAGTAATTTCGCATTATTAACTGCATTTTCTAAATATTTTTTGGTATCTTCCAGGCATTGTGCAATATCAGATTGATATACTTTTTTTCCTTCAAAACGCCCAAGATCCACCTCGGTATTTGCTGCAACAATGATACAGTCGGCTTGATCAATTTGCTGCTGAGTTAGCACATCAGCAGGTTTGACAGTAGATTGGCATTCGATTGATGCTTCCCACTTTAATTCTGAGATTGCTTTTTCAATTAAGCCCGCAGCAATGATGCTGTTGGCAATGCCGCTCGGGCATGCTGTTACTATGGCTAATTTCATGTTCTTATATCCTCGCGAACCATTCATTTATAAAGTTAATACCACGTGATTATGTGACTTGATCACGCTTGGCTGATTTGTATGTTTTTTTGTAGCTCTTCAACTTTGTCAATGTTTTCAACACCGACCCCGACTTGACTCACAGCAAGCGCAGCTAATGCGGTGGCAAAACTTAAACGTTGTGATTTATCCCATTGATTGAGTTCGCCCCAGCAAAGACCTGCTACTAAGGTATCACCTGCTCCGACCGTGCTAACCACCTGCATTTTAGGCGGTGTTGATTTAAGCCAGCCCGCCTGATCCAGCCAAAGCACGCCTTTTTCGCCCAAAGAGATCACCACATTTTCACAACCCTGTTGATGTAACTGCTGCGCAGCATCTTTTATCTCATCATTAGTGGTTAATGACAGGTTAAGTAATGCGCTCAGCTCTTCATCATTTGGCTTGATAAGGTAAGGGTGCGCATTTACACCGGCTGCTAATGCTTTGTTGCTGCTATCAAAAAATACTTTTTTACCTGCTTTTTGAAGTGCAGCAACCCAGTCGGCACACTGTTCAGGTGTCACACCTTTAGGTAAGCTCCCTGCGATAACAAATACGTCATGGGTTTCAGCAAGTTCGAATAAAGTTTGTTCAAACTTGGCTAATTCAGCCTGCGAAATGGTTACGCCGGGAAAGTTTAGGTCGCTCACCTGGCCCGATTTTTCAACAATTTTTACATTAATGCGGGTATCACCCTGAACACGAATGAATTGGTCATTGATCTGTAACGAATCGAATAAGTGTACAAAGCTAGCTTGATTATTTTCACCCAGTAAACCTGTAACGGTGACATTTGCACCAAGTTCAGCAAGTACTTTGGCAACATTGATCCCTTTACCTGCAGGATGCAGGCTGCCAGTTTCGATTAAGTTCACTGTGCCGGTTTGTAATGTTTTAAGCGAGCCCGTGAGATCCAGTGCTGGATTCAAGGTGACAGTAACAACCTTTAGATTTTTATTCATCGAATTGCTTCTCCTAAACCTTCCTCAATCGCTTGACCAATAGCTGCAAGCGCTTCCTCTGCATCTTCTCCCTGTGCAGTAAACTGTAACTGGTCTTTAAACTTGACACCTAAGGTCATCACCTTCATTAAACTCTTTGCATTTACCGTGTTGTCTGGGGTATCGGCTCGGGCTATTTGAATGGTTGATGCAAATTTTTTCGCTGTATTAACCAGCATTGCTCCCGGACGGGCATGCAGACCATGCGGGTTTTTAATAGTTAAGATTACCTGACTGCCTTCAACTGCTTCTTTAGTCAGTAAGTTGATGATTTGCTGCTGGTTCGAGCTGAAAAATGTTGACAATTTTTGTTTTGCGATAAGGTCAACCAAAAGATCCAGTGTTTTCAAATGAAGTTGGCTGTTGCTTGCCAAGCACAATAGACCTTTGACAGGTTTATCCAGGTTTTGGGCTGCTTGCGAAGCTGTTACAAAAGACAGGGCAGTTTTATTAATGCCTTGATTACTTGCGCTTAACCACAGACCTTCTCCTAAATGAGTAGGTTGGTTAGCAGCCGTTGTTTGTACAAAGGTTTCACTTACTGCATGCTGATTTTTTAATAAAGCTGCTGCAGCTGCTGTCAGCTGGCTCAGATCTGCCGCTGGAGAATTCAGTTCGATTAAGTCTGCAGTCAACAGCATTTCGGTTTGTACTTTACCGGTGATCAAATCAACGATGGTCTCTGCATTAGTTGCATCTCTTAACTGCTCCTCAACACCATCTGCGGAAAGCACTTTAGTAAGCATTTTTAGAATTTGTAAATGCTGATCTGATTTTGCAGCGATACCGATTGCAAGATAAACAGTATTATTATCTCCCCAATTCACGCCCTGTGGAAAGTGATGCAAAATAACACCTGTTTCTTTTATTTGATCACTCGTATCCTTTGTACCGTGTGGGATGGCGATACCATTACCTAAAAAAGTAGTATTTTGTGCTTCACGCGCGAGCATGCCGTTCACATAACCACTTTCTACACAACCCTTGTCACGTAAACTGTTGGCTATAGATTTAATTGCATCTTGTTTATTATCTGCTGCTTGCGAGAGAATAATATCGTTGTTATTGATTGATAACATGCAGGGCACCTTACTAATGTTAGTTACTGTCGCGCGTTAATAACGCAGACGACCGTGGTTAAAAAATGTTCAGAAATTCGAGCTTAGTCTTCAGTCCAATTTTGTGCAATTTAATGGTATGAAAAATTAGGCTTTTCTAACTAATTTCAGTTGCTTGCGTGACAGAGTCAGCATTTTTACTGGATCGTTCTACCATTATCTGTTGATTGCTTGATTATTGCCTAACTATTGCTTTATTTTGAGCTGAAACGATTCAGTTGCTATGCTGAACCGTTTCAGCTAAGATTGCAACCACTTTGTAGTATTTTTTTATTTGCCGGTTATCGATACTGTGATAGGGATCTCGATAATTGCTTTTGAATTGGATTATTGATGAAATTAGAAGAAATAGCCAAGCTTGCAGGTGTTTCCCGTACTACTGCCAGTTATGTCATTAACGGTAAAGCTGATAAATACCGGATCAGTGAAAAAACCCGCTTGAAAGTGATGGCGGTTGTGGATAAATATAACTATAAACCTAACTATGCCGCGAGCTCTTTGCGTGCCGGTAATAGTCGCACTTTTGGTTTAATTATTCCTGACTTAGAAAACTCCAGTTATGCTAAACTTGCCAAATTGTTGGAAAGGGATGCCAGAAAATCTGGTTTTCAATTAATAATCTGCTGCTCTGACGATCAAATTAAAACGGAAATGAACGTTGCTGAGAATCTTATCCGGCGCAGCATTGATGTATTAATCGTCGCCAGTGCATTACCTGGTGACCATGAATTTTATCGTAACATCCAGGCCAAAGGTGTGCCGGTTGTAGCGATTGACCGCTGTTTAGATGATGAATTTTTTAGCAGTGTTATTAGTGAAGATCTTGAAGGTGCTTACAAGTTATGTAATGCCCTATTAGAAAAAAATATCAGCAGTATTGGTTTGATTGGTGCCGTGCCGCAGCTAGGTGTTTCCAAAGAGCGCGAGTTAGGTTTTAAAGCGGCAGTGGCAAATCATAGCGGATCGCTTGAGATTAAGGTTGCCTATGGTGAGCATTTTAGTTTGGAGCAAGGTCAGTATTTAGCGCAGCAGTGGATAGATCAAGGGTGTTTCCCCGATGCAGTTTTAATTACTTCTTATGCCCTGTTTGAAGGGGTATTAGAGTGTTTATTAGCGCACCCAGATTTACAGCAAAAAACCGGACTGGCAACCTTTGGTGATAATCGTTTGTTAGATTTTTTGCCTATCAAAGTGCAGTCCTTACCGCAACAGTTAGAAGTGATTGCCGAAAAAGCACTACAACTTGCTTTATCAGCTGCACAAGGAATTTATAATCCCAGCGTGGAAGTGGTTTCACGGCGATTGATAAAAAGATAAAAAGCAATGCATAGCGCAACTATTTGAAGATGCTGGAATCAGCTGGTTGAGAGGTGACCATCAACTAGGCGCTGATAAAAGTATGCTGTATCTTTAACTGCTAATCATCGTCCTGGTCATGTAATGCTGCCCATGCCTGCGCGCACTTTACCGCTCGTATCCAGCCCCGGTAGCGTTGTTGACGCTTAGCCTGATCCTGATTTGGTTCAAATAGATGCTCAATAACGGCTTTACTGCTTAATTCATCCAGATTATCCCAATACCCAACGGCCAGACCTGCGAGGTAGGCTGCGCCCAACGCAGTTACTTCGGTGAGGGCCGGCCTCAGTACTGCGGTATTTAAAACGTCAGACTGGAATTGCATTAAAAAATCATTACTGACCGCGCCTCCGTCTACCCGTAGCGAATCCAGTTTTATACCGGAATCAGACTGCATCGCATCCAATACATCCCGGGTTTGGTAGGCGATACTTTCTAAGGTCGCCCGGATAATATGATTTGCATTCACCCCTCTGGTGAGGCCGACAATAACACCTCGCGCATAAGGTTCCCAGTAGGGCGCGCCCAATCCAGTAAAGGCCGGTACCACATACACACCGTTTGAGGAATCAACCTTGGTAGCAAAATATTCCGAGTCTTTTGCATCGGCCAATAATTTTATCTCATCGCGTAACCATTGAATAGAAGCCCCGCCCATGAATATTGCACCTTCTAATGCGTAGGATACCTGGCCCCGTACATCACAGGCTAAGGTTGTTAATAAACCATTTTTCGAGGTTACTTTTTCGTTACCCGTATTCATTAACAAAAAACAACCTGTACCGTAGGTATTTTTAGCTTGACCTTTTTTTACGCACATCTGGCCGAATAAAGCAGCCTGCTGATCGCCGACAATACCAGCAATGGGGATGCGCGTTCCGGCATTACCGCCAATGTTCATGTTGCCGTAAACCTCTGAAGAGCTTCTCACTTCAGCCATCATCGAGCGCGGGATGCCAAATATATTCAACAGTTTTTCATCCCATTGTAATGTATTGATATTAAATAGCATGGTGCGTGATGCATTGGTATAATCGGTAATATGAATATGCCTTTGTGTCATTTTCCAAACCAGCCAAGTATCGACAGTACCGAACAATAATTTACCTGCCTCAGCATCTTCACGTGCACCCTCGACATTATCTAAAATCCATTTTATCTTGCTAGCGGAAAAATAGGGATCAAGCAGTAAACCGGTATTTTCGCGTATATAGGATTCTAATCCGACCTGTTTTTTTAATGTTTCACAGATAGCGGCAGTACGACGGCATTGCCATACGATGGCATTATAAACCGGTTTGCCCGTCTCTTTATTCCAGACAATGGTTGTTTCACGCTGATTGGTAATACCAATGGCAGAAATTTGATCACTGCGAATACCTGCTTTTGCCAAAATTTCCACTAAAACCGAACTTTGCGATGCATAGATATCCAAGGGATCATGCTCTATCCAACCTGCCTGCGGATAAATCTGTTTGAATTCACGTTGAGATACACCGACAATATTCGCATTATGGTCAAGAATCAAAGCTCGGGAGCTTGTTGTCCCCTGATCCAGTGCAACAATAAATTTTTGATCTGTCATGATGCTCTCCCTTGGTATCTCGTTAAAGATAAGATGTGGTTGAATGAGTGCTGGCATTAAAGTTTATCTGTCTGCCCTCTGGCTAATTAATTTAAGCAAAAGGGAAAATCTTCATTAGGTAAACAGGGACAATGAAAATTAAATAATTACAGGATACCGATATGATTATAGCTAAAGCGTCTCAATATGCCGCTGCAGGTGTCCCAGCATAGAATTGCGCTGTTTTTATTAAGCTTATTGCCGAACTGCTGTGAATTTGTTATTTGATTGGGAATGACGCAGGAAAGTTTAAACGGTCATTACAGCGATTAAAAGTGTGATAAAGATCTATTTTTGTTGATTTGCAATTACATAAATAATAAAATGAAGACCTGGATCACATTATTAAGGAGATAATAATGAAACAGAAAATTATCAGCATTGGTCGTACCTTTATCGAATTATTTACAATGGTGGCTATCACTGTCGCGATTGTTGCAGTGCAAGCTTCAGTTTGGATTTAATCGAGCATTAGCTCGATTATATTTTTTTATTGACGCTTCCTACATATTGTCATTTCCCCTCAGATTTCAGTAGCTAAATTCCAGTCTATAAACATCTAAACAGTAATCGTCATTGCACGCTTGTTTAGTTGATTTACGCTTTTCGGCTATAATGCCAATCTAGATAACTAGCAGCTCACTCCTGCCGGTTAACAATTACAAAACTCCCTTTTTTCCACTGTTGACTGTGGAACTTATTATTCATATTGAATAGGTTTGATGATGAATTTTCTGGCACATCTGCATATTGCACAGCATACCAAGACCAGTTTTGTGGGTAATTTGCTCGGTGATTTTGTCAAAGGCAATCCAAACGGGCTATTTAATGCAGATATTGTGCAGGGGATTCGTTTACATCGCTTTGTTGATAGTTATACAGATCAGCATCAGTTGCTGAAATTGGCTAAGCCACTGTTTGTGAAAGAGCAACGCCGTTATGCTCCGATTACCTTAGATATGTTTTGGGATCATTGTTTAGCCAAGCACTGGCGGCAATTTCATGATTTATCATTATCCCGCTTTTGCCAGCAAGCACAGTTACAAATTCAGTCTGAATCAGCCAGTGAAACAAATTCACTGCCGCTGCGTTTTACAAAAACATCAACTTTGCTCTGGCAGGGGAAATGGCTTGAATCCTATCAAAAAATTGAGAATATCTGTTATGGCCTGGAGCGTATGTCATTACGCAGTGCCAGAATGGCACCATTGGCATTAACCGGCTCAACACTGCTTGAACATTACGATAGATTATCGGAAATATTTTTTCAGCTATATCCAGATATATTAGATAAAACAGCGGATTATATTTGCAGGCAATGAAACACCTCGCGCCAATAGCGGGCAAGGTGCAGGGTATATAGGAAATTAACCTTGTTCAGCGAATAGATATTTAATGTTTTTAAAATCCTCTTTCCCGGCAAGAATTTCATCAACGGATAAACCCGATACTTCATGCGGGAAGACTAACCACTCATCTGTTTCGTGGATGAAATAATCCGGTACCATCGAAACAGCCTTGTTTTTAGGCTTGTAAGAAGGAGTTGCAATACGCACATCTGTTGGCATATTTAAACGCATCTCCGATGTCAGTCTCTCAACCAGTGCCACTACACTCCGGCCGGAATCAAATACATCATCAACAATAAGCAGGCCGTCATCAGCATTAGCATTTTCGATAATGTAATGCAGGCCATGTACCTTTATGGTTTTGCTTTGTTTACCAATACCGTAATAGGAAGAGGTGCGTACTGCAATATGGTCGGTCTCTACTTTCTTATAATCAAAGTATTCTTGTACGGCAATACCGATAGGAGCGCCTCCACGCCAAATGCCAACAATAAACTGTGGACGGAAACCGCTCTCATAGACCTGTGCAGCAAGACGGAATGAGTCTTCAAGTAATTGTTGGGCAGTAATAAATACTTTATCGGACATGTAGTAACCTCTTCGAATAAATTTTTGCGAAAGTTTAGACTAACGCTATAAAATAACAATAATCCAGATCCTTTTTCTTACTTTTTTTAAATAAAAACTCCTTAGAAGTTGATCCGTTGTTATAGACAATGCTATTTCACTTAATTAAAGGGACAAAAATTGCGTAGGTAAAATGAATAACAAGCATTGGGATTGAAAAAGAAATTGCTGTTGCTGTTAACCGGCAAGGTTAATCAGCTGGTTACTCTGATTGGGATGATGTCTGTGCTCATAAAAGAGGCTAAACAGTATTTTTAGGCTTGCTGATCCAATGTTTCTGAACGTACCTTTTTTTGGTCTTTTAACAAAAGCCGGGTAAATTCTGCTGCGCATAGCGGTTTGCTAAAGAGGTATCCCTGACCATACTCACAGTGACGTTGTTCTAGGAAATTGGCCTGCCAGTCATTTTCAATCCCTTCGGCAACTACTTTTAAATCCAATGCGTTAGCCATTGCCAAGATTGCGGAAACCAACGCCTTATCCGCATGACTGGTAACCATATTATTGATAAATGCCCGGTCAATTTTAAGTTTGGAGAAAGAGAACTTCTGCAGATAACTCAACGCGGAATAACCTGTTCCGAAATCATCAATACAGATATTAACGCCCTGTGCTTTGAGTTGATCCAGCATGTTGATAAGCTCATCATGCTGGTTAATTAGAAGACTTTCCGTTACCTCTATTTCTAGTCTGTTGGCTGGTAACCCGCTGTTTTTTAATACGTCTGTTATTTTTATCAACAGTTCATCACAGTACCGGAACTGTACGCTGGAAAAGTTAACCGCGATTTGCAGCGGAGCAATTGCCTGCCACTCTGCCGCCTGAACACAAGCCTGTTGCAGTGCTTGTTCTCCGATCACATGAATCAAACCATTTTTCTCTGCCAAAGGAATAAACTCCTCGGGAGAGATAAAACCCAGTTCACTATCATTCCAGCGCATAAGTGCTTCAGCGGCGATGATCTTGCGTGTTTTCAGATCAATAATCGGCTGATAGTACATCTCCAGTTCATCATTGCTTATCGCTAAGCGTAAACGGCTATTTAAGGAAAGGTTACGCTGCACATCACGATTCATACTGGGATCATAAAAACTGAAACCATTACGACCGGCATCCTTCACCCGGTAGAGTGCAGTATCCGCATTCTTTAGCAAACTATCCGGGCTATCGCCATCCTGCGGATAGATTGACATACCAATACTGGTGGAGGTAAAAAACTCCTGATTATCTATTTGAAAGGGTTTATCAAAGGCGCTCAGAATTTTGCCGGCCAATATTTTTGCTGTTTTTTCACCAGTGATTTCAGGGATGATCAGCAGAAATTCATCACCGCCCAAGCGGGCAACCGTATCTGTATTACGCACCGAATCAACCAGTCGCAAACTGGTTTGTTTAAGAATCTGATCACCTGCATCATGACCCAGAGTATCATTAATTTGTTTGAAATTGTCCAAGTCAATAAACATTACCAATATCTGGGTATTATGTCTTTGCGCGCGATAGATTGCCTGATTGAGGCGGTCCAGACTATAACTTCTATTGGGTAATTCAGTCAGGGGATCATGGTTAGCCTGATGCGCCAGCTCTTTTTCAGATTCTTTACGTTTTGCTATTTCAATTTGTAATTGAGAATTTTGCTCCGCCAGAATATGCTGTTGTTTGGTTGATAGTGCCACTTGGGTTTGCAGTACTATATTGGCATTATTGATACGCATTAGATAATAAAGTCCGGCGACGACCGGAAAGGCTAATACTGAGATAGCCAGCACAAACCAACCTGATGTAAATATATCTTGTTCATTGACCGGTGCGAACCAGCCCTGCAAACTGAATTCTGTATTATTGATGGGGTATTCAATATATATATAATTATCTTTATCGTAAGGTATTACAAACTGGGAGTGCTGCTTTTCTGATTGAAAATAATCCCATGCCTGTATATTGCCGTTTGGCGTTGATAATTGCAGGCGGCTGGCACTATCCGCTTTTCCCTGAGAAACCATCTGCTGGATAACGAGCTGACTATTGACTTCGGCAATTAACAGGGCAGTCGGATTGTTTTGGTAAAATACGGTTTTCAGAATTTTAATTTTTAACCCTTCAGGGCTTTCAATTGCGATGATTC
The DNA here is from genome assembly GCA_036525635.1 of Psychromonas sp. Lineage (GTDB taxonomy): Bacteria > Pseudomonadota > Gammaproteobacteria > Enterobacterales > Psychromonadaceae > Psychromonas. The sequence goes on from DATCZZ010000251.1 coordinate 12,189, forward strand.
TTGCGTCTTTTTTATCATTATTATTTATCGAGGGGTTGAAAGTAACCTTTAAAGGCGAGTTTTTCTCCATTGCCGCGAATGGAATCTGCTTAAGATTTAATGGCTGACTTGGCTGGGTATCGAAAATAACACTCTGGCTGAAGTCAACCAGCACCACGCGGTCATAAATATGGATATTATTAATGTTGCTATTGCGGGCAAAGTTGCTGATTAACTGTTTTAAATTAAACAGGCTGGAACCCAGCCCGTATTCCATCGACATCCCGGAAGCAAGATTAGCAAAAAAGGTGCGAATAGTTTTATCGTTAGCGATATTGGAAATATTGTACTGGTTAACTTCAAAGAAAAAAGAGAGGCTATCGGCATAATTAGCGACCTTAAGATTTAGCTCGTTATGCTGGGATTGCTGCAGTCGCTTCTGACCAAGGTTGGTCACTGCAAGAATCAAAATAAGATAAGCCGTCAGTAAGCTGCCGGCTATGATGATTGCTATTTTGCTGCTAAACCACTTTCTTGTGAGCATTTTTTAACTTGTTGTTACTGCTGCGGCAAAAAATTTTGGATAAAAGTGGAATACGCTGGGATAGTATTTCTGCACTATTTTATTGTAACTACCGTCAGCTTGAATCTGCTTGAGGAAAGCGTTAAAAGCCTTGCGCAGTTCCGGGGAGTCTTTACGAAAACCAACAGCCATGCGCTGTTCCGGTGAAATTGGACCTATCACTTTAATCTCCCCTGGCCATTTCTCAAGTGCAATTAATATGTCAGGAACATCCAATAATGTGCTCTCCGCATCATGGTTGAGAATGGCGGGGATCATCTCATTTAATTTGCGCTCTTTAGTGGGCAAAATAATATTAGCAGCGGTTAACTCCAAATTATACAGATCCGGATCCAGACAGGAATTTTTCATCGCTAATATGTCACGTTCATTAATCAGTGATTTAACCTGAGCAATATCATCAGAGATAGTGCCGCTTGGGTGGATAGGTTGTAAATCTGAATCGCTGCGTGATACTAACCATACAGCCGATGGAAAATAATCATCGGAGAAGTCTATCACCTCTTTACGCCAGTCGAGCGTTGTCGCGCCATTGGCTATCACATCACCCTGTATCTCCTCTTTATCACCATAGATGATTTGATTATTAACATATTGTGCATGGCGACCTGTCAATAGACCGAATACATTGGTCCAGGTTGCCGGGACATATTCATACTTGACACCTAAGTGAGCCGCAAAAGCTTGCATTAGTTCAGTATCCATTCCGCCATTAATCATTTTGTCACCCTGTGCATAGTGAGTCACAAAATTGGCATAGGGAATGCCGATATGACGGAGTACACCTGCTTTCTGGATATCAGACAGATCTCTGGCATTGGCTTGACTGGCAATTACTGCTAGTGCAGCGGAAAATATAACCGATATGAAGCAAGTCCTTTTCGCGAGCATTTTTGATTCCTTAGGGGCTGCTGAAAAATACGTTTAACGGTGAAAAGAAAACATCACAACCCAGA
>DATCZZ010000252.1:0-2863 GCA_036525635.1 Psychromonas sp.
GATTTACAACCTAAGAAGGCAGGAGTCCGGCCAGACAACGCTTTTATTAAAAGCTTTAGGGCCTAAAAACACAGCGTTCAATATTTCCTATTGCTGCTGCGATTTCACTACAAGACACGACACCTGTTTTTGCTTGCCATACTGCATTACCTGCATCAGCTCTGACTGGCTAATGGGTACATACAGGGCGTTACTGGCATCTTTTTGTACTTCGACAAAGGGGTCATGGATAAACATAAATTGCTCATTATAGCCGCTCAATACAACCCAATGCGGGCCTTTTTCACCGTTAAAGCGGTAGGTGCTGATCATGAGCAGCACCGCATAGTCTTGATCCAGCCAATCGCGCAGCTGCGCAAGAGTAGGTACGGTGTTATTGATGTGAATGCCTTGCATGGCAAGTTGCCGGCAAAAGTCGCGGTGCACTATGCTTATCACATCTTTTTTATTGCTATCGCGTACGCTGTCGATAAAGGGTACCGAGGTCGAGCGGCTGTATACTTCAATGTGTAAGCCGCGTTTAATAGCCGCGAGTGCTAATCCATGTACGCTGCAACCGCCATGGCCGCTGGTCATAAAAATGGTTGTGGCTTCGCGCCAGATACTTAATTCGTCAATACGGCTAGGCTGATAACCTGGGTTTACCGCGCTGATGCCCATCATCAAGCTGGCAGCACCGCAAGTAAACGGGGTTGTTTGCACATATAATGGCATATTGATCACTTTGCTCGGACCGGGAGGATCTAAGCGTTTGTGCATGCGCACACCATCGGCAAGGTCATCGTAATAGTGCACTAAGGTTTTAAGCACCTTGTAACCCATTTTCAAATAAAGATTTTTTGCCTCCACATTGTCGTTTCTCACTTCTAGGCGTAACATAATAAAGCCACGTTCGACCACGGTTTGCTCACATTGTTTTACCAGTTTAAAGGCAATATTGCGCCCTCTAAACTCAGGGCTGACAGCAAGAGAGTAAAGTCGCGCCAGACGGGTGCCACGATGAAACAGCAGCAGAGCATAGCCCGCCAGTATGCCGTCTATCTCGGCCACCAGTAAGCAGTCCAGTGGCGAATTGATAAAGCGTTTCATCTGCCTGGGGCTGATTTTATCGCCGCTAAATGCGTTGTCTTCAATCTGGCTAAGTTGAGGTAAATCGCTGGGGATAGCTTGACGAAGCAGCATAAGTCGGCTCGAGTTTGCAAACATAATAGAATAGTAGGTTAATTTACACGTTAGATCACACAAGAGGCAATAGATATTTATGGCTCAGTTTTTAATTGTTACCGATGATATTAATGATTGGCGTCCCTACTTACCCAGTGACAAGATGGTCACGGTTCATGATTATTTAGAAATGGGGGCTTTTTCTGATAAAGGTGCCATGCAAGTGGTCAATTTGTGCCGCAGTTATGATTATCTGAGTACAGGTTATTACTGCTCTTTAATGGCTGAAGCGCGCGGTCACAGAGTGATTCCCCGGGTAATGACGATTAATGATTTATCCCAGAACCACTTTTTTAGCTTACCGCAAGCAGACCTGGATAAACTGCCGGGTCAGGTGAGCTACATCACAATGAAACTGTATTTTGGCTATTGTGATAATCCCTCGCTTGAGAAGCTTGCCCATAAAATATTTGAACGTTTTACCGTACCTATACTGCAGGTGCGCCTGTTAAAGATGTCGGGTAAATGGCAAGTGGAGGCAATTGAACCGGCCGCGTTTCAAGATTTAACCGATCCGGAACAAGATTTATTTGCCACGTACCTCGAATTATTTTCACAAAAAGTGTGGCGTTTACCGAAACCGTCAAAACGCTACCGTTACGAAATTGCGATGCTGGTGGATGAGAACGAGAAGATGCCACCATCAGATAAAGGCGCTCTGAAGTTATTTACCAAGGCGGCTAACCGCATCGGCATGGATTTAGTACGCATCGGCCCCCATGATTTAGCCCGTTTAAGTGAGTTCGACGGGTTGTTTATCCGTTCCACCACCAACATCAGCAACTTTACCTATCGCTTTGCTAAAGCGGCGGAGAAACTCGGGCTAGTGGTAATGGATGACCCTGAATCCATTATGAAGTGTACTAATAAGGTGTTTTTAACTGAGCTATTAAACAAGCATAAAGTACCTGTGCCAAAGAGCTTCATTTTTAAAGCGTCGGATAAAAACTGGGCCGACAATGTTATTAACAGCATAGGATTGCCCATTGTGCTTAAAGTACCCGACGGCGCATTTTCGCTCGGGGTAGTAAAAGTTAAAGACCGTCAAACCCTGCTTGAAGAAGCGGAAAAAATCTTCCAGCACAGTGCGCTTATTCTGGCACAAGCGTTTATGCCCACAGATTATGACTGGCGTATCGGCGTGTTAAATCGGCAACCTATTTATGCGTGCCGTTACTTTATGAGTCGCGGCCATTGGCAGATTTACCAGTATCACCGAAGTGGTCGTGTCAGCAGTGGTGACTTTGACTGCATCGATTTAAAAATGGTGCCGCAAAGTATTGTTGATGCAGCCCTTAAAGCCGCTAATTTAATCGGTACAGGTTTGTATGGTGTCGATTTAAAAGAGATCGACGGTAAAGCCTATGTGATTGAAGTGAATGACAATCCCAGTATCGATCATAGGGTAGAGGATCTGTTTTTAGGTGATTTAGTATATGATCGGGTCATGACTGAGTTTTTAAGGAGGATCCAGCTGCGCGGGTTATAAAACTAATAGCAATGGCTTTCCTCATGGATTGACTACTCGCCATTTTAATCCCAGAGATTAACAGGGTTGGTGAACCCTGTTAATCTTTTTTACAGTTCATGCAGACTGATTGTAATTTCAAATTTTCAATTCAGATAAGTATTAACCAAA
>DATCZZ010000253.1:0-3260 GCA_036525635.1 Psychromonas sp.
GGTTTATATTTGGGCTGGCATTGTAAACTTTAAAAAAATTTTGTTCACACAATATTGCTTTTTAGGTAAGCATAACTTGCTAATGTTCACACTTTAACCAAGTTGCCAATATTTGGTGTTATTTATATCAAAAAAACATGAAGAACAGAAACCAATAACGTAATGCATATTCCGGCTCAACGTGAAGAACTTACTATATGATTATCAGGTCTTGCCTTTTGCTTTTTTATGTTAATTGACTAGGGCGTGTATATGGTCTCCTCCATCATTGCAAGGATAATTAGTCAATTTTGACAGTAAATAGGTTTGCGTTCGTATATCCGGCTTCTATTTGAAGCAAATTATGCTTCGAGCCTCGATGAACTTCGCGCATATCGTCCTTATCGTTGACACGGATTTATATCCAAAGGCCCTATCAGGTTCTCGATATGCAGGTTTTACCTTTCTGTCATCACTTCTATTTATCCAGCAATCCTTGGAAGGACATTACAATTTTTTATTTGCATTTATGCTACGACTAAATGTCTTTCATCGTAGCTGCCTCCATGTCTGAGTATTGCCCAACATACTCGTGCAAGCTTGTTAGCCAAAGCTACTGCAGCTTTATTTCTTCCTCGAGTCACTATCAGGCGTTCTATCCATTTGGCTAGCGGTGTATCTTTTCCTGCGCTCACTCTAATTACAGCTCTTGCTCCGTGAATAAGCAAAGTTCTTAAATAACCATCACCACGTTTACTGATACCTAATAAATTATGTTTTCCTCCAGAGCTATGTTGTCTGGGAACTAAACCTATCGATGCTGCAACAGCTCTACCATTCTTAAATCCACGACCATCACCTACATATTCATAAACGGCACTGGCAACAATTGGGCCTACTCCCGGCACACTCTGTAGTCGCTTACACTCTTCGCTCTGACTCAGTTGTTTGATTTTTTGTGTATAAAAATCTAAATGTTCTTTAAGTTCAACAAGTTTTTGATAGTGATGCTCCAGTAACTCTTTGAACAATTCACTTAAACCATTGTTACTTTGCTTATCAAATAACTCTGGTAACCGTTTGTACACATTGCTAATCCCTTGAGGAATAGCAATGCCTTGCTCGGCTAATATCCCTCTAATGCCGTTACAGTTGGCTGTTCTATCACGCTCACATTTTTTGCGAAGAACGTGTAGCGCTTTTATATCCAATTGCTCCTGGCTTTTAGTTCTTACAAAACGCATTTCTGGACGGACAACAGCTTCAGCAATAGCCAGTGCATCATTGTAATCATTTTTATTACCACGAACATATGGTTTCACATGTTGTGGGGCTATCTGTTTTACATTATGCCCACACTTCTGAATTTCTCTTGCCCAGTAATGTGCTGTTGCACAAGCTTCTATACCAACTAAGCACTTAGGTAATTTGGTGAAAAATGTCAGTATTTCTGAGCGGCGTAATATCTTTTTCTTAAGTATTTTTCCGGCTTGGTTGCAGCACACAACATGACTTACATTTTTTGCCAAATCCAGGCCAACGGTTGTAATATTCATATAGGTCTCCTTTTCTTGTTAACTTGATTGCTCAAATTCAAGTTTGGCACATTGCGATGCCGTTAAGGGGAGGAGACCATCTCATCGTTGATCTTTCGAGTTTATTTTTTAAACAGCATGGCAAAGCGTTATAATTCATTTCGCCAAAAACCAACTACAACGCCAAACCATGCCTAGATTAATGTTAACCGATAAACGATGGGAAATGCTACTTCATTTAATGAAAAGCACAGGTCGTATTTATAATAAACCAGAGCACAGGAATACTTTTGAGGGGATTCTATATCGACTTAGAACGGGGATTCCCTGGCGAGATTTACCCAAAGAGTTTGGTAGTTGGAGCGCTATCTTTAGGCGTTTTAACCTTTGGTCTAAGAAAGGTGTTTTATCTCACTTATTCAATGAGTTAGCAAAAGATTCCGATTTTGATTGGGTGTTTATAGATGGTTCAATAATTCGTGCACATCAACATAGTACAGGTGCTGCTACAGCAGATAGTGAATGTATAGGTAAAAGTCGTGGCGGTAACTCTACAAAAATTCATCTTGCTGTAGATAGCAATGGCTTGCCTATCTATTTTGAACTATCGGAAGGCCAAAGAAATGACATAACACATGCTCAAAGTTTAGTAGAGCATACCAACCAGGCTAAAACAGTGATTGCAGATAAAGGGTACGATAGTGATTTATTTCGGAAGTTTATTGAATCAGAAGGGATGGAGTCAGTTATTCCTAAACGCCAATATAATGGTGAAAAGCAAAAAGATGTTGATTGGTGCTTGTATAAGTATCGCCATTTAGTAGAAAACGCATTTGGACGCATAAAACATTTTCGTTCTATATCAACCAGATATGACAAGTTGGCTAGAAATTATGCCAGTATGGTATCACTGGCATTTATGATGATGTGGTTACCTATGTATTGTTGAGTGAATTTTATACAGCAAAGATCAACACGCCCTAGTCATTGAGTTATATTTATACCTTTCTCAACCATTGTCTAGGATTGGCATAAAAATTACTGTGTGCCATTTAATACCAATTCCTTTAGGTTAGTCATTTCTTTATGTATCGGGAAAACAAAAAACAATGCATTGATTGCAGTAAGTGGTTGTTTACTCAAAAATGCATATTCCGGTCTAACGTGAACAGACATTCCGGCGACAACATCCACATTTTATTTTGCCTGGGTTTGAGTTCATTCTGTTTTAGTCTGAACAGATTGTTTCTAAAGAAACACTTTGCAAATCTGTTAGAGCAATAAGCTGTTCGGAAATTAACTATAGCGTTCAACGGGACCTACCTTATCGTGGCTCAGTACAGGCAATACTGATAAGTGTCGCTTCTTCAGTTGAATTTAAAACTTTCGGCTGGCCTCTGCGCTTCACTTCTGCAAGAGCAGACTGTTGACCTTCTTCAACGAAGCAAAGCTGCGCTCGTTTTAGCTTACGAACATTATGTTTTGTTTTATTGGTCAGTTCATTAAGTTCGGTTTTCTCTTCGAGAGTAAGTCCAACACGGTATGGATATTCATGGCATTGTTGGTTTCATTCTTAAAACCAATAATTGATCACATTGCGAAGACAATCAGTTGTGGATAGATACTGTTATAAGAAGGAGCAATTAGTTGTTGGGGAAAATATCAACTGGCACCTAGCTATCGATGTAACATAAAAGATATTTAGGTAGCCAGTTAACGGATGGCTCTATAGGCTGTAATGTACGT
>DATCZZ010000254.1:0-2566 GCA_036525635.1 Psychromonas sp.
GCGAGAATACTCAGTGCTGTACTGGTCGCACCATCTGCATCAAAATCCCCTACCACGATGATTTTCTGTGAAGACAGAAACGCCTCATATAAAAGTTCGCAAGCCTCTGTAATGCCTTTCAATTGTTGCGCATGGAGCAAGTTTTTCGTGCTGTTATCTAACTCTTTTTCGCTTTTAATACCGCGATTAATATACAGTTGTTTTAATAAGGGGGAGCAGGGTAAAGTAATTGATGCGGGATCTATTGTGGTTCGTTTTTTTACTTGAAGAGAAGGCATAATGTCTACCAATGCTTTTTATAATGACTTTTAATAAACTGCTCGAGACTGAAATATCGATGCAGTTTATTAAATTTATTGGGCATAAAAGCGCTGTGATTCTATTAGTTTTGTAAAACTTGCAGCAACCGATCCGCAGGCAGGTAACCTGGCGCCAGCGTGCCATCTTCTAAAATCAGAGCAGGAGTACCGTTAATACCGAGTAAGCGTCCAAATTCATATTGCTCTTTTACCGTATTATCACAGGTCTTAGACGGGATAGATTGACGTTTTTTAGCATTAGTCAATGCCTCTTTGGGGTTATCCGCACACCAGATTGAGACCATAGTATGGTAGGTTGAAGAATTTAAACCGGCACGCGGAAATGCTAAATAACGGATGGTGATCCCGGCTTTATTATAATCAGCCATTTCAGAGTGCAGCTTCTGGCAGTAACTGCAGGTCGGATCCGTAAAAACAGTCACCACATATTTCTGCTCATCTGCTTTAAAAACAATCATATCCTTTTCAAAAGCCGTTATTTTCTTGATATTTTTTGCGACATTATCGCGACTTAACTGCTCTTTTTTCTGCCCGGTAAGATTGAGCATCTGATTGTCTAAATCATAAATATTGCCATATATTAAATGTGTCGCATCTTCACTAACATAATAAATATCACCATTAGAGGTGACTTCATATAACCCTGCTACTACTGACTGATTGATTGTATCAACCGGGATATTAAGGCTTTTCATCTTCGCCGTTATTTGCGTAACTGCAGAAAGTGGTGTTGAATCAGTGGTTGATGAAACAGCTGAAAAACTGCTTAATAAAAACGCACAGATAACAGCTGTTTTTGAAAAAATAGTTGCCATAAAAACCTCATCTTTGTTTGCTGGCATTGAAGAAAAAACTTCTTAATAACCGGATATAAGATTATGCCTAGTAAGCACTACTTTGTGAATGTTTTAATTTGTCTAAGATATACATTGCGTAGCAGATCGTCTTTCCAGACATTTTCTGTTTTGCGAATTTATTGCATGTAAAAAAAGTATCAGCTACGCGGATGGTGCTCCTGATGCAGCTCCTTAAGCCGGTCTTTGGCTATATGGGTGTATATTTGTGTAGTGGAAAGATCACTATGTCCTAATAACATCTGCACAACACGCAGATCTGCGCCATAATTTAACAGGTGGGTGGCAAAAGCATGACGAAGCACATGTGGGGATAATGCTTCCTTATCTATCCCGCATACCTGCGCATAATATTTTATACGGTGCCAGAATGTCTGCCTCACCATCACAGTCGCACGGCGGCTTGGAAATAGGACATCGCTACTTTGCCCTTTTAATAATTCCGGACGGGCTTCCTCAAGATAACGTTCCACCCAATAGATCGCCTCCTCCCCCAGGGGGACCAAGCGGGTTTTATTGCCCTTGCCCGTAATGCGCACAACACCCTGCTTTAAATTTATCTCCTCCATAGCAAGTCCGACCAGCTCCGACACACGCAGCCCGGTCGCATATAAAAGTTCAAGCATTGCTTTATCTCTAAATTGCACACTATCTGACAGATCCGGTGAGGACAATAATCCATCCACTTCCGATTCTGAAAGTGATTTAGGTAAGGGTTTAATTACCTTCGGACTTTCAAGCTTGGCACTGGGATCATCTTCACGTAATTTTTCCCGGCATAGATATTGATAATAACGACGTAACGCGCTCATCAGGCGCGCTGTTGATGCATTTTTGTACTCTTTATCTCCCTGCAGGCGATCGCTGAAATAAGCGATTAAATCTAAAGTTGACGCCGAACATAAACTGACTGATCTTGCTATTAGAAAATCTTCAACCAAACGTAAATCATGACGATATGAGGTTAAGGTATTTTGTGACAACCCTCTCTCTAACCATAATGAATCTAAAAATTGATCGATGCTTAATACTTCCATTCAGTCTTCCTTATCTGTAAATTAACAACATTTTTAATTTATCAGGCTTTGTATATGAAAATCGGTTTATTTTATGGTTCGAGTACTTGTTACACCGAAATTGCAGCGGAAAAGATCCAGGAAATTATCGGTGCCGCAATTGTTGACCTATTTAACATAAAAACCACCCCCATTAGCAAGATAAATGATTATGATATTCTTATTTTAGGGATTTCAACTTGGGATTACGGGGAGCTTCAGGCGGATTGGGGGGCGCTGTGGGACGAACTGGAATCAGTTAACGTCAGTAATAAAATTATCGCGTTATATGGACTGGGTGATCAGGAAGGCTATAGCGAATGGTTTATTGATGCAG
>DATCZZ010000255.1:0-8103 GCA_036525635.1 Psychromonas sp.
ACGGTTACTAGAAAGTGTCATGTATCTGTTTAGCCCGCTGTTGTAAAGTATCAGCTCTCAGTTCTTAGTTCTTAGTTCTCAACTCTCTCCCGCAGTTCTCAGTTTTCAGCTCTTAGCTCTCGGCTCGCCACCCGCCGCTCATTTTCTAATAGTAAAACACCTGGATTTTCTCCTATCTAATAAATCAGATAAAAAAAAAAGCCTGCGTTTAAGCAGGCTTTTCTATTCACTTAGTCACTAAGAAAAATTAAGCTTCTTCAGCTGTTTCTTCTTCAACTTCCGGCGCGTCAAGTACGTCAACGTAGTCTTTACCGTAGTAAGAAGCAATAAGGATTGCTTTTAGCTCGGAGATTAATGGGTAACGTGGGTTTGCACCTGTACATTGGTCATCAAACGCTTGTTCCGCTAGATCATCAACCGCCGCTAGGAAAGCTGCTTCATCAACGCCCGCTGCTTGAATTGAAAGAGGAATGTTTAATTCAACTTTCAGCTCGTCTAACCAAGTTAGAAGTGCATTGATTTTAGCTGCAGTGTTACCTTCACGGAAACCTAAGTGGTCAGCAACTTCTGCGTAACGAGCACGTGCTTTCGGACGGTCGTACTGTGAGAATGTGCCTTGCTTAGTAGGTCTGTTAGTTGCATTGAAACGAATAGTGTTCGTTAATAGCAATGCATTTGCTAAACCGTGTGGAATGTGAAATTCATTACCGATTTTGTGTGCCATTGAGTGACACACACCCAGGAATGAGTTCGCAAACGCGATACCAGCGATAGTCGCTGCATTGTGAACTTTTTCACGAGCAACAGCATCGTTTTTACCGTTGTGGTAAGAGCTTGGTAGGAACTCTTTTAATAGTTTAAGTGCCTGTAGCGCCTGACCATCAGAGTATTCGTTAGCAAGCATTGAAACGTAAGCTTCCATTGCGTGAGTTACTGCATCATAACCACCGAATGCACATAGTGATTTAGGCATATCCATCACTAAGTTTGCATCAACCACAGCCATGTTTGGTGTTAGTTCGTAATCTGCAAGCGGGTATTTTTTACCAGTTTTATCGTCTGTTACAACGGCAAACGGAGTTACTTCAGAACCTGTACCAGAAGTAGTTGTAATACATACTAATTCAGCTTTAACACCCATTTTAGGGAACTTGTAGATACGTTTACGGATATCCATAAAGCGCATTGCCAAGTCTTCGAAATCAGTTTCTGGGTGCTCGTATAGAACCCACATGATTTTCGCTGCGTCCATTGGTGAACCACCACCAACAGCAAGAATTACGTCTGGGTTGAATGCGTTACAAGCTGCTGCACCTTTTTGGATAATAGAAAGTGTTGGATCCGCTTCAACTTCATGGAAAATTTCAACCGTCATTCCTTTGTCTTCAAGGATATCACGTAGGTGATCAACGTACCCGTTAGCGAATAGGAAGCCATCCGTTACGATCATTGCACGTTTTTTGCCTTCTAAATCAGTCATTGCGATTGGTAATGAACCACGACGGAAGTAGATAGATTTTGGTAGTTTATGCCATAACATATTTTCAGCTCGCTTCGCAATTGTTTTAGTGTTGATTAGGTGTTGTGGACCAACGTTTTCAGAAACAGCGTTACCACTGTGAGTACCACAACCTAGCGTTAATGAAGGTGCGAAACCGAAGTTATAGATATCACCGATACCACCGTGAGATGTTGGCGAGTTAATAACGATACGACATGCTTTCATTGCTGCACCAAACTCGTCAATACGTTTAGAGTTTGCATCTTGATCTGTGTAGAGTGCCGCTGTATGACCAACACCACCTATATCTAGAACAAGTTGAGCTTGACGAACAGCATCTGCGTAATCTTTAGCTTTGAATAGACCTAAAGTTGGAGATAGTTTCTCATGTGCGAACATGTTGTCAGCAGTTACTTCCAACCCTTCACCAACAAGTACTTTAGCTGAAGTTGGTACTTTAACGCCTGCAAGCTTAGCAATAGTGTATGCAGATTGACCTACGATCTTGGCGTTAAGAGCGCCTTCGATAAACATAGTGTTAGCAACTTTTTCAGTCTCAGCTGCATTTAACATGTAGCCGCCGTATTCTTCAAGACGTGCTTTGAATTCATCATATTTAGATTCAACAACAATCGCAGCTTGCTCAGAGGCACAGATCATACCGTTATCGAATGTTTTTGACATTAGGATTGAAGATACAGCACGTTTGATATCAGCAGTTTCATCAATAACAACTGGGGTGTTACCCGCGCCTACACCGATTGCTGGGTTACCTGAAGAGTATGCCGCTTTAACCATGCCTGGGCCACCAGTTGCAAGGATAATTGCAGTGTCGTCATGCTTCATGATTAAGTTAGTTAGTTCAAGAGATGGGACATCAATCCAACCGATAATATCTTTTGGTGCGCCAGCTTCAATTGCTGCGTCTAATACAAGTTTAGCCGCGTAGTTTGTACACTGTTTAGCACGTGGATGCGGTGCAACGATACAACCGTTAGCTGTTTTAAGCGCCATTAACGTCTTAAAGATAGCTGTTGATGTCGGGTTGGTTGTAGGAATGATTGCGCAGATGATACCCATAGGCTCTGCAAGAGTAACTGTATTTAAGTAATCATCGCGAGACAACTCACCAACAGTTTTTGTATCAGCAAATTTGTTGTAAATGAATTCAGAAGCAAAGTGGTTTTTGATAACTTTATCTTCCAGGATGCCCATGCCTGTTTCTTGTACAGCCATTTTTGCAAGTTCGATTCGGTGAGTCGACACTTTCAGTGCTGCTGCACGGAAGATTTCATCAATCTTCTCTTGTGAAAAGGTTGCATATTCTGCTTGCGCGGCCTTAACACGTGCAATCAGAGCTTCTAAATCAGCAACTGTGCTTACTGTCATAATATTCTCCTAAGGATTTATAAAAATAAAAGTTTAAAAATGTTTTAGTAAAACTGTATCCATATTGCCGATACTTTCTTAGTAAAAAACTCTTAATAAATAATCGTTGGCTGATTATAGAAACCTATTCATCAAGAGCATTGATCAAGATCACGATAAAACGATTTATAAGCAATTGTAAAATTTGAACACGCTCATAGTTATAACTGTGAGATGCAAAAAGTTGCTAATTTATAGCGTTAAATTATCTTTTTTACAAGTCGAACGGAACATTTATGGTGATCTTCCTACGTAAGTTACAAACGAACTCTCTTATAATATGGAAAAATCTTTGCTTGTCATACCGAGCGGTAATAAGCTTACTGTCTTGGTCTAATTAAAATAAAGAGGTAGTATGCCAAATAGATCCACCTTTGCCCCAAGTGCCATATTTTTTTCTGCAATTGTAATCTCGCTGGCGGGAATAAAATTCGCTGCACCCATTGTAGTCCCTTTTTTGCTTTCCCTGTTCGTTGCCATTATTTGCAATCCGGCAATTGATCTTTTATCGGCGCGAAAAATTCCGCGGGGGCTTGCTATTGCCGTTGTTATTACCTTTATTTTTGCCATGTTTATTGGCCTTGGAAGCATAATTGGTGCTGCCATGAATGGTTTCCGAGAGGCAATACCGAGCTATGAGGCGCAATTTTCCGTTGAGCTGCAGTGGTTAATTGTCAAAATGCGCGAATTTAATATCTCTATTTCTATGGCTGAAGTGCGTGAATATTTTGATCCCGCAAAAATAATGACCTTGGTGACCAGTACATTGAGCAGCTTTAGCAGCGTGCTGGGGAATGTTTTTCTGCTGTTATTAACTGTGGTACTGATGCTTTCAGAGGGGCCCGGTTTTACTAAAAAACTGCATATCGCTTTTGATGATTCAGCTAAAACAGAAAGGCGTGTAGATCATTTTTTAAAGTCGGTGAATAAATACATGGCAATAAAAACCGTCATTAGTTTAGCGACGGGATTAATTATTGGTTTTGTTTTATGGCTGATAGGGGTTGATTTTTATGTGCTCTGGGCCGTTTTGGCTTTTTTATTAAATTATATCCCCAATATAGGCTCCATTATTGCAGCAGTACCCGCTGTTATTTTGACTTTTTTGCAATTGGGTATGGGCTATGCCGCAGCAGTGATCGCTCTGTTTGTCGGCGTAAATATGCTGATGGGCAATGTGGTTGAGCCTAAATTTATGGGGCGCAGTTTAGGGCTGTCTACGCTGGTCGTCTTTTTGTCATTAATTTTTTGGGGCTGGTTGTTAGGTATGGTGGGCATGTTACTATCCGTTCCTCTGACCATGATTTTTAAAATTGCATTAGAAAATAGTGAAGAGGGGCGCTGGTTTGCGATTTTATTAAGCTCGGATGAAGAAACTGACCATTTTCAAATAAGCCAACAACAAGATAACCAACAATGAAAATAGTGAAAAATATTAATTGGCAGGATGTTGCCAGCCACCCGGAAAATGAGATGCAGCGTTTACTGCATGGCCGAGGCTTTCGTTTTGCTGACTGTCACCACATTAATATCGACTGGTTATCGCCGGTAATATTAATTATTTTATACAAAGAAATGACAGCAGAAGATTTACAGCTACTTAGCAAACAACTGCTTAACAAAATGAGCGAGATTGGCTTTACCGTTAAGAGTATTCAAGTGCAGTTCCGCTGCCGGGATTTTGCCCCCACTGAAATTTTATATGGCGAGGCTATTACCGATTTAATCGCCCTTGAGAACGGTCTTAACTATAAAATAAATTTAGGCAGCAAACAAAATTACGGCATTTTTTTAGACATGAAAAATGGACGGGAATGGTTAAACTCTAATAGCCGGAATAAATCGGTTTTGAATCTATTTTCCTATACCTGCGCTTTTTCTAACGCCGCTATCGCAGGTGGGGCAAAGCTGGTTATTAACTTAGATATGAGTAAAGCGGCATTAGCAGTAGGGCGTGACAACCATAGATTAAACGGTCATGACCTCAGCAAAGTGAAATATCTTGCGCATGATCTCTTTAAGTCCTGGGGGAAAGTAAAACGATTTGGCCCTTATGATATTGTCATTGCTGATCCACCCTCTCTGCAGAAAGGCAGTGTGAATATTAAACGGGATTACCCTAAAATTATTCGCCGTTTACCGGAGTTATTAACTGAGAACGGGCTGGCGTTATTGTGTTTAAACTCCCCTGATTTAGATTTAACTTTTTTAAAAGAGATTATTGCCCAAGAATGCCCGCTGGCGACTATTGTTGCTCAAATTGATCCGCCTGAATTGTTTATTAATATTGAACCGGAGCGAGGTTTGAAGTGTTTGTTACTGCAGTTAAACCGAACGCTATAAATCCTTAAGCAGTATAAATGCAATAAACTTATTTTTCCGGTTGCAATAGTTTTTATAAAAAAGCCCCGTTATGCAAAAACAAAACGGGGCTTTTTAAAACCAATCAGTAAATTGATTAAAGAGTGGCAGCTGCTTTTTCTGCGGCTAATTTCTCTTGAGCTTGTGTCGCCTGGATAGCTGTTAATGCGATAGTGTAAACAATATCGTCAACCAATGCGCCACGTGACAGATCATTGACCGGTTTGCGCATGCCTTGCAGCATTGGACCGATACTGATTAGATCCGCACTACGTTGTACCGCTTTATAAGTGGTATTACCAGTGTTCAAATCAGGGAAGATGAAGACTGTCGCCTGACCTGCAACTGGGCTATCAGGTGCTTTACTTTTTGCGACATTTTCCATGACAGCCGCGTCATATTGAAGCGGGCCATCAATAAGAAGGTCTGGACGACGCTGCTGGGCAATTTTAGTCGCTTCGCGTACTTTATCTACATCAGTACCCACACCGGAAGTACCGGTTGAATAGCTGATCATTGCCACTTTAGGATCAATACCAAAGGCAATAGCGGAATCTGCCGATTGAATAGCGATATCCGCAAGTTGCTCTGCAGTTGGATCCGGGTTGATAGCACAATCCCCGTAAACTAACACTTGATCTGGTAATAACATGAAGAAGATAGAGGAAACTAAGTTTGCGCCAGGTGCTGTTTTTATCAGCTGCAGTGCCGGGCGGATGGTATTTGCTGTTGTATGAACGGCGCCGGATACAAGACCCGCCACTTCATTCTCAGCAAGCATCATAGTACCTAAAACAACAGTATCTTGTAATTGTTCACGTGCAACAACTTCAGTCAGCCCTTTTCCTTTACGCAGCTCAACCATAGGTGCAACATAGTTTTCAATCACATTAGCAGGATTAATGATTTCAACATCATCGGTTAGGACAATGCCTTGCTGGGTGGCGATACGGTGGATCTCTTCCGGATTACCTAATAATACGGGTTTGGCAATACCACGTTGCGCGCAGATAAGTGCCGCTTGAATTGTACGCGGCTCTTCACCTTCCGGTAAGACAATACGCTGGCTATTTTTACGTGCCAGCTCTGTTAAATGGTAACGGAATGCAGGCGGTGATAAGCGGCGCGATAAAGAGGAATCGCCGGTTAAGGTTTTTAACCAGTGTTTATCAATGTGGCCGGCAATATACTCTTGTACTTTTTCAATGCGCTCCGCGTCATCCACAGGAATTTCCATGTTGAAATTTTGTAAACGCTGAGCGGTTTGCCATGTATTGCTTTTAATTAATAGAACAGGCAAACCTGCGTCCATCGCCCGCGCGCACAATTTCATGACTTCTTCTTCTGGCGCGTAATCACCTGTTAGCAATAAACAGCCAATTTTCATGCCATTCATAACCGCAAGACATGCTGCGATGATAACATCACTTCGGTCCCCTGAGGTCACCAGCATCGAGCCTGCTTTAAAATGTTCAACCATGTTAGGAATTGAGCGTGCGCAGAATGTCACACTTTGTAAACGGCGGTTTTCGAGATCCCCTTTGTTTAATATTTTTGCATCCAGATGAATAGCCAGATCTTTTACGCGAGGCGCAATCAGCTCTGCACTCCAGGGGATACAACCTAAAATGGGCAGAGGACTCTTACTGAACATCTGTAATACTTCAAGATTACCACCAGATGAGTCATGAGGAATATCGAACATTTCCGTTAAATCCGGGCGTGATTTATCACTCTCATCGATCGGCGCCCCAACTTTATTGATGATGCAGCCGGCGATACGCTGATTGTGTTTACCACCAAAAGAGGAAATGGCGATTTCCATGCGCTCTTTTAGTTGCTGTGATGAATCGTTACTTGGGTGGGTAACAAAGACCATTTCTGCATCTAATGCTTTTGCAATGCTGTAATTTATCTCATTGGCAAACTGGTGCTTATCGGTGGGCACCAGGCCTTCTACTATGATGACATCACTTTTTTGCGTATTTTCGCGAAAACGTGCAACAATATTTTCCAATAAATCAGAAGTCAGACCGGAAGAGATAAGATTCTCTGCATATTTCATTGCAAAGGGCTCTGGCGGATTCAATGATGAAACATGACGCAGTGTTGCCGTAGAGCGTTCCGGACCAGTATCTCCAGAACGTGGTTGGGCAATAGGTTTAAAGAAGTTCACTGCTACACCCTGGCGCTCCAGTGCGCGGATCATACCTAGACTGACCGAGGTAACACCGACACCTGAACCGATGGGAATGAGCATAATTGTACGGGGCATGACAATTCCTTGTAATTTAATTTAAGGCAAGCTAAAGGGAATATTCGGCGCAAAGCGACTTTCTTCCCGGTAATTTAACATATTTTTAAGCCGAAGCTAGTTTTAGGGAGTCTTGTGCAATAACCCACTCTTCATTCGTTGGGATAACCATTGCAATAGGAGAACCATCTGTTGTAATGATACCCTGCTCGCCCAATATTGCCGCCTTATTTTTTGCAGGATCAACCTGGTAACCAAAAATGGTCAATAACTCTAGGACTTTTGTACGGACAAGGTGTGAATTTTCGCCAATACCACCGGTAAAGATGATGGCATCAATATGACCGAGCGGGACGGCATAGGAAGCAATATATTTCGCCAGGCGGTAGATAAACATTTCCATTGCTAATGTTGCTCTGTCATTGCCTTTTTCATAGTTTTCAGTAATGTCACGGAAATCGCTGGAAATACCTGAGACACCGAGAAGACCACTTTGTTTTTGCAACATGTCCATGACCCCGGTAAGGCTGTAACCTTGACGTGTCACTAAGTACTCGAT
>DATCZZ010000256.1:0-4426 GCA_036525635.1 Psychromonas sp.
ATATTTCAATTAAATGACCGAGTGAATAATTTATAGACAAACCGCTATTTAATTGAGCATTATTTAATTATTTTGCTGCTGATTATTTTATTAATGTGTTTTTGGGGAAATAATTTTTTGCTTAATATACGGCTAAGCACAAAACCAACTGCTGCGGAAATAATAGCGATTAATATAATTAATGCTTCGTTTCCAATGTGGAATTGTTTGGCTATTAACGCACTGCAGATAAAAAAGATAAGGGGGACAAGATAAACTAACACTGCACTTTTTATTAAGTCATTATTATTTATATGTAATTCAACAAATTTATCAACTTCCATTCCTTCCTCATAGGGAACAGTAAAATGTTGCGTTTTGTCTGAGAATGTTTTTGATACCACACCAACACCGCAGTTACTGTTATTGTTACATGAAGAACAAGCTAATTTTGAAATACATTCAATATGAGCGATGCTTTCACCATTAATTTTTTCTACTGCTATTATTTTTCCTGTTTCACGTACCATAGTTTTATTTGACCATTGAAATTGATTCGATTAAACGTTTAGCTGTTGCAACAGGAATTTCACCTATAACATTAATTTCAAAATTATTTTTTTGATAGGTGTATAAAACTGTCGCACCACGTTGGATTATTTTTTGCTTGTTTTCTAGGGCAATTTTTTTAGCTGCTATATAAACAGAAACAGAGACAATACCATCATTCAACATTATGTAAGAAACGGGTTCATTTTGATACATGACTAATTTATGCTGGTCATCTTTAACAACTCTGAAACCTGTTGGCAGCCAACCAACCTTCCATAATGATGCCTGATGATTTGAAGTTTGTGAAAAATTAATTAATTCAGGCAATTGCTGATGGCTTAAACTTTCCAGCCATGGGTTAATTTTACCGCTGACTTGTAATGAAACAACCATTATCTGCTCTAGAATAATATTTGCGTTGTTAAGAGTGTCTAATCGCAAGGGTAAATAACTATCAGTGTCTATCCAAACAATATAACTGTAACGATATTGATCTTTACTGATCATCCTTATTGCCATTGCGGTTTTGCCAGCAATGCGCCCTTTTCCCAAAATGATATAATCGTAGAACGCGTCCCCCTTGTCATAATCAAAATTGGCAATATTTGCAAAAACACTTTGGTTTTGTGTGGATTGTAAAGTATATGCTTGTGAGCCCTGCTCAAAATAACTTATCTTTCCTCGATATTGTAAAGACTCACGCATTACTCCATTTAAATAACGAAAATACGCAATCTCCTCTTGGTTAATCACCCCGTGAATTAATTGTTTGGGTTCAGCTGTATTTTTCAGGTTGTTTAAATACAATATTTCATAATTCGAATTTTTATACGCCGTTTGCATAAGCTGCAAATATTCAATGGCTGTTAGACCTTCTTTTTTTTCTATTTTAGCCGCAACTGCTTCTGTTGACTGAAGCGCAAATGCACCACTGCTAATAAAAACCAAGAGAGCGGCAACTAAAGTCGAAAAATATAAGCGGAGCTTCATTACATACCTTAAGGTTGTGCCTGCAACTGTAGTTGGTGGTCATTTAATAAAGCTTCTAATCGCTCATTATGCTCTTTAGCATCCTGTTGCGATTGTTTTTTGTTTGCTTGCAAACTGACAGGGTTTGCACCACCGAATGGCACTGTTTTTAATACTTCAAGACCGCTGTTATTGTCGATTGTTGGTTCAGACGTCATCAGACTTGTTAACACCACCACACCGGCAACAGATGCCGCAATCGCATATTGCCCGAAACGTTTAACAAACGAGATGACATTATTATTATTTTCAGTTTGTTGCGCTATTTTCTTGGGAGGTTCGTCAACAACTACAAAATCATTTGTATCTTGTTGTTTTATTTTAGCCATTACTTGTTGGCTAATGTCAATATCTAGGAATTGATCAGCAACATCGCCACGTATCACATCACCGATTAAATGATAACGAGAAAACTGATCCTGTTTATCTTTATTGATAAGCAGTTCGTTAATCAACTGTTCATCAATAAGTTCATTATCAACAATTGCTGATAGTTGTTCATTCATGTCTTTCATTCTGGTTCCCAATTAATCTTCTAATAGAGGTTTTAAATGCTTATCGATCATTTCACGGGCTCTAAAAATACGAGAGCGCACCGTTCCTATAGGACAGTCTTCAATAATGGCAATTTCTTCATAACTCATTCCTTCAAGTTCCCTGAATGTAATTGCAGATTTTAGTTCCGCAGGCAATTGCTCGATAGTCGTTAAAATCACTTTTTTTATTTCCTGAGACCTTAATACCCCCTCAGGACTGTCAGCTTCTCTTAATGCATCACTACCGTCAAAACCTTCCGCTTCCATCGCATCGATATCTGATACTGGCGGACGACGGCTTTGACTTGTCAAATAATTTTTGGCTGTGTTAACAGTAATTCGATATAACCAGGTATAAAACGCACTGTCACCACGAAAAGACGGCAGAGAGTTATATACCTTTATAAATACCTCCTGAGTTACATCTGCAATATCTCCAGTATTCCGCACATAACGCGTTAAAATATTGGCAACTCGGTTTTGATATTTTCTAACCAACAATGTAAAAGCAACCTGCTCTCCGTTTTGAATACGACGAACCAGCTGTAAGTCTAAATCACGCTCACTCATTAGAGCTTCTCTACCTATAATGATGGTGAGCCTTATTAGCACCCACACTTATGACTTTGAATAAAAAAGAAAGTTCCAAAAAAATTTAAAAGAAGGTATTTTTTGAACCTAGTTTACATTTAATATACCTAAAGTAGTTGAAAAGTATAGGTTCTCATTTTAAAGTGCCTGATGTATCTATTAAAGCCCTACCAACAACCTAGATTAATAAACAGAGCATATAACGCCATGACAGAAAGTAAATCAATAACTGAACAGCAACATATTTGTGACGTCCTAATTATTGGCGCTGGTGCGGCTGGGCTTTCATTGGCGCTAAAACTCGCGCCTTTTGCCAAAATAAATGTCTTAAGCAAAGGTAAACTTTCTGAAGGTTCAACATTATATGCTCAGGGTGGCGTCGCAGCAGTCTTTTCTGATGAAGATAATATCGAAGCTCATATACAGGACACATTGATAGCTGGGGCGGGTTTATGCGATGAAGAAGCCGTGCGCTTTACCGTCAGTAACGCTAAAGAGAGTATTCAATGGTTGATTGATACCGGTGTAAATTTTGATACTGAGGTTGATGAGGGTGGAGAAACACAATACCACCTTACTCGAGAGGGGGGGCACTCTCACCGGCGTATTTTACATGCAGCAGATGCAACCGGAAAAGAGATCGAAAACACCTTATTAAGTGCAGTAAAAGAACATAAAAACATCAACTTAATGGAAGGTTATAATGCAATTGATTTAATCACCAGCCGAAAATTAAACCTACCAGCAAACCGTGTTATAGGTGCTTATGTCTGGAACCGCAACGCAGAACGAGTTGAAACCATCAAGGCGCATTTTGTAACGCTGGCAACAGGTGGCGCCAGTAAAGTCTACCAATATACCAGTAATCCGGATGTTTCCAGCGGTGATGGTATTGCGTTGGCTTGGCGGAGTGGCTGCCGTATTGCCAACATGGAATTTAATCAATTTCACCCAACCTGTTTATACCATGCTGACGCTAAAAACTTTTTGTTAACTGAAGCACTGCGTGGGGAAGGTGCTCACCTGCTACGCCCGGATGGTACACGCTTTATGTTTGATTTTGATGAGCGTGCAGAACTTGCTCCCCGTGACATCGTTGCCCGCGCAATCGATTATGAGATGAAGCGTTTAGGTGCTGATTGTATGTATTTAGACATCAGCCACAAATCAAAAGAATTCATTGTTAAACATTTTCCAACTATTTATCGCCGCTGCTTGTTACTCGGTATTGATATTGCCCACCAACCAATCCCCATTGTGCCAGCTGCTCATTACAGCTGCGGCGGTGTAATGATCGACCATAATGGGCAAACAGATATAGATGGTTTGTATGCAATTGGAGAGGTCTCCTATACTGGTTTACATGGCGCAAACCGCTTAGCCTCTAACTCATTGTTAGAGTGTATTGTTTATGCGCATGCCTGCGCCAAAGATATTATTAACCGCCTTCCTTTTTACAAGGAGAGAAAATTTGCAGCTATCCCTGACTGGGACGACAGCCAAGTAGAGAATTCAGATGAGGCCGTCGTTATTCAACATAACTGGCACGAACTGCGGCTGTTTATGTGGGATTATGTCGGTATTGTCAGGACAGATAAACGTCTGGAACGGGCGCTGCGCCGAGTACAGTTATTACAGCAGGAGATCGATGAATATTATAGTAACTTTAAGGTAAGCAACAGCCTGTTGGAACTAAGAAATTTGGTACAAGTAGCAGAAATCATAATAAAAAGTGCAAT
>DATCZZ010000257.1:0-2120 GCA_036525635.1 Psychromonas sp.
AAGAACAGCAGGGTATCCCACTCGGCGCGGGCAATCTTACGGAACAGATCAAACCCCTCAACAGGGCCATTATGCCCTCCTTCGCCATGTTCGTCCGGATTATGTCCGATCATATCGAGAGGCTGATCACCGCTAATAAGGCGATGTTCTTTCATCTTCAGATAGTAGGAGAAAAATCCGAGATAACCGAGACCGAGCATCATTCCGGTAGCAGGCGGCAGATGCAAAAAGTTATGGAACGATACTGCCGTGACAATTGTCAGAATAAAGAGAGCAATAATTCGCTTGGCGCCTAGCTTCATCGTGACCGCTTCATCCATTGCCTCAGGCCGCTCCTTACTGACCGTCAGACTCATGATTATCGCCGGAATCAACCAGTTAACCAACGACGGGAGGAAGATAGCGAAGAATTCTGCAAATTCAACTTTTCCTTTTTGCCATACCATCAATGTTGTGATATCACCAAAGGGCGAAAATGCGCCACCGGCATTGGCTGCGACGACAACGTTGATACAGGCAACGATAACGAATTTTTTATTGGTACCACCAACCGCCATAACGACCGCCCCCATCAACAGGGCTGTGGTCAGGTTATCTGCCAAGGGCGAAATCAGGAATGCCAGCAGACCGGTAACCCAGAAGACTACCCGCAGGGTGAAGCCTCGACCGACCAGCCAGGAGCGCAGTGCCTGAAAAACATCTCGTTCATCCATGGCATTAATATAGGTCATCGCCGCTAACAGAAAGAGAAACAACTCTGCGTATTCGATCAGATTGTGCTTGATCGCATCGTGCGGAGTGTGGGTATCACCCATAGCCCCGTAAGCAAGCGCCACCAGCACCCAGATCAAACCGGCGGCAAGCATCACTGGCTTACTCTTACGCAAGTGCAGCTGTTCTTCGAAGATAACCACTGAATAGGCCGCGACAAAAAGTACCAGCGCCACTATCCCGTAGAAAGTAGTGGTCATGTTGATCAACTCGCTACCACCGCTGCTGGCCATTGCAGGCACTGCACTGCCAAAAAACAGGGGTAGTCCCAGTAGAAGTTTTTTCACAAGATTTCCTTTTCTTTACGTCAAAAAAACAGATTAGACCAGAGCGTGTGGCAAGGTTATTCTACACGGTTTAGTCAGTTAATAAATTTATATAGAATTGAACAAGTGAATGAGAAGCGATCTGACTCAACAATTAAAAATACAATACTACAAATAATAGAACAAAGGTACCAGGCCTCTTCAGTCGGCTATAAATAGCCTCATAACTAAGTGAGCATAGAACATAGAACATACTGATTTATTTAACATTGATATATATCAATGTTAAATAAATCAGTATATTAGAAAACTTATGCTTCATTAGTTACCAGTTTAGTTTTGGCTATATCCTCTTGTTTAATTAACTCGTGTATTTTGCTTATTGTTAAATGGTTTTACCAGCGCAGCAAAAAATCCTGACAAGCGTAGTCAACGCGATAAAAGAGAATAGGAAAGAGACGGTGTGATAGCCTTTAATAGCGGCAAACTAGAAATGTGAAACGTAAAAGGTAAAGCGTGATTGCCGTCGATGTTTTAATGTTTTTTCGCTGCCAAAAAAAAATCCGCCTTATGCAAGGCGGATTAATAATTCAAACTACATTAAATATCCCGTATTAAACAGATGCAAGCTCATCTTCTGCCTGGGATAGTAAAGCAAACTCCTCTTCAGCGGTTGCTGCAACCAGGTTGTTACGGCCAATTAGGAAGTAGTAAGCCATGCCAACAATAAACAGCAGCAAGGTGAACAGGAATGCGCGAACATCATAAGCATACACCCCGGTAAGAGCAACCAGAGACAGTACAAAGGAGATCCCTGAGGTCACAATTCCACCCGGTGTTTTATATGGGCGCTTGAGTTCCGGCTGCTTGATGCGCAGTAGAATGTGGCTACCAGACATCATCGCATAGGAGACTGTTGCGCCAACAACCGCCATTGACAGTATCAGATCACCTTCCCCTGTTAGCGAAATGACGAATCCCAAAATACCTGGATAAACGAGTGCACGCACTGGTACTTTACGCTTGCTGGTTAATGACAGGTTCTGCGGTAAATAGCCTGCGCGAGACAGCGCGAACACCAAA
>DATCZZ010000258.1:0-2260 GCA_036525635.1 Psychromonas sp.
AGGAACAATAATTGAAGGGATATTGAATAACATGCCGGTAATTGTAAATGCGGAGGCATTTTCATAGACCAAGGGTTGCATTAATTGCTGGTTGGTGACTTTAATATAATCAAATTGATTTTGTTTAATTAATTGATTCAGACCTGATTCGTCAATTATCAGTGGCGTTTCATGCAAACGTAACGTTGTTGTTATCTGCTCTTGCTGTTTAGAGAGAAGGGGAGTGAAAATAACTTTAGCCGTAAATGTTATTACGACTGCTAATAAAAATGCGAATAAATAAGTTATCCACATCGTTCTTTGGAAACGCTTCATTGAAATTCACTCCATGATTTTCAGGACGATATTTTAAAATTTATTTTTTATATGCAAGGGTATTTATTAAAAGGCAACAAGTACCTCATTATTTTTCGTTCGCCCAATAGCCGGTCGTTCCGTTGTTTATAAACCCCGCCGATTTTATTTTCCTTTTATTAAAAATAGGCGTTGAAGTTGCTGCGCATATAAACATGCAGCATTATAAAACGAATCAAGCGAATAATAACACCTTTTATGTAAAAGCTTTGATTTAGTTGGAGTAAATATTATTTTCGATAATCAGGCTGCTCACTTTGTAAGAGGGTTTTTGTGGTCGCTTCTTGCGGTGAACTGAATATCTTTTCTGTTGTATTATTTTCTACGATCATTCCATTCTGCATGACGATAACCTGATCGCTAATGTGCCTTACCAGGTTCATATTATGCGAAACGAATATATAACTAACACCTTTTTTTTCTTGTATGTCTAATAAAATATTAACGATTTTGAAACCGAGGGAGGTATCTAACGTTGATAAAATTGAATCCGCAATAATGATATCGGGATTTAAGACCATCGCGCGGGCGATGGCTACTTTGTGCTGTTGGACAGCAGATAACATGTTTGGATAAAAATTGAGATAATCAGGTAGTAAACCGACCAGTTCTAATGTTTCAAGTATCTGTTGTTTGCGCTGCGCCGGCGTTAAATTGGTATTTAAATCCAGCGGAGCTGCTAATATTTTGCCAATAGTTGCTTTCGGATTCAGCGAAATATTAGGATCCTGAAATATAATACGCACCGATTTGCATCTATCCGGCCGCGACATACTGGCAAATGAAACCCCATTGATATAGATATCGCCTGATGTAGGTGGAATAATGCCGGCAATCATTTTAACCAAAGTACTTTTACCTGAGCCATTTTCGCCGATAATAGCTAGTGTTTTACCGCGCTCCAGGGTGAAATTTATTGGCCCTATTGAGGGACGAAATCCAGATGATAAAAAATACTTACTGCCTTTGTATTTTTTATATAAATTATTTATGCTGAGAAGTGCTGTCATGATATTTTTCATCTAAGGTTGGGTAATGGCAACGGATCATGTGCCCTTTATAATTTACAGTATCAGGGTTTTGTACGCAGGTTCTTTGCGCACGCGGGCAGCGCGGGCCTAAACGACAACCGATCGGCAACTGGTTGGAAGATGGAATGTTTCCCGGCAATGTGTACAGATGACTTTTACTGACGCTCTCTTCATTAAAGTCTAATGTGGTTTTGATCATCGCTTCGGTATAAGGGTGCATCGGGCTTTCAATAATTTGCTTGTAACTGCCGGATTCCACGGTTTGCCCACAGTAAATCAAGGTAATGAAATCAGATAAGTTACTAATTGTGCTAAAGTTATTACTTAACAATAAAATCGTAGTATTGTTTAACTGGTTTAATTTATACAATAATCGCAGAATTTGCGCCTGAGTAACCGCCTCCATGGAATTGGTCGGTTCATCTGCAATAATCAACCTCGGATTATTCGCAATTGCCATGGCGATCATCACCTTCTGGCAAACACCTTCGGATAGCTGGTGCGGGTAGCTTTTTAATACTGCCTGATCATTCTGAATACCCACTTTATGAAACAACTCTTTAATCTGCTGCGTTGAGGATTTTTTTCTCTCCTGTTTTATTTTGTCCAGTAAACGGGTTTTTATTGAGAGATTAGGTAAAACCTCGTTAATTTGCGCAAATATTTTTTTACTCGGATCCAAATAGGAACGGGGGTGTTGAAAGATCATGGCGATCTCTTTTCCCATGATCTTACGCCGGTCAGTTGGGGAGAGTTTAGTTAAATCAGTTGAACCTAAAAACATCCGATCCACTGTGACTTTCCAATTGGGTTTATGCAACCCTAAAATAGCGTTAGCAATTAAACTTTTTCCTGAGCCAGTCTCGCCAACCAAG
>DATCZZ010000259.1:0-3713 GCA_036525635.1 Psychromonas sp.
TTTTGACATAAAAAGCCTCTGATAGAGGCTTTTTTTATAGCTATAACCTATTGTAGATGATAAGTTTATTACCGACTTAACTGTTCACAGGATACACATGAAAAACACCAATAATAAAGTATGGTTCAAACAATTCTGGCCTTGGTTCCTCATTATTTTACCTTTGTGTGCTGTTATCGGGGGAGTCTCGACAGTTATTATCGCAACTGATAATAAACCGGATATGGTTGAGGATGATTATTATGCAAAGGGTAAGGCGATTAATAAAGATCTTACCCTGATAAAAAATGCACAAGCAAAAAACATCAGTGCCTTCATTACCCAATCAGGTAATGAGTTAATAATTAATTTAAGGGGTGTGCAAGATAAAAGCTCTATTCATCTGTTTTTGTTTCATTCGACCTTATCTAAACGTGATTTATCACAACTGTTAACTGCTGACGGTAACGGAAATTACCGCTATCGCACGGATCAACCGCTTGCGGGAAAATGGCAGATACGTATCGAACCTTTTGATAAAAGCTGGCGCTTGCAAAACACGGTAACCTTACCTGCGGCGAGTTTTAAATTGTAATGGCTGTTCAGAAAGACTGTTTTCACTGTGGTGAAGAAAATCCTCCCGGTACTGATTTTAAAGTTAACATAAACGGCGTGACACAAAAAATGTGTTGCCCTGGGTGCGAAGCTGTTGCACAGACGATTGTAGATAGTGGTTTAACTTCCTATTATGAACATCGTAGTGAGCCGGCTGAAAAGGGGGTAACAGTAGTCCCTGAAGTATTGTCACAACTTGAACATTACGACATTCAACAAATCCAGGAAGAGTTTGTAAAAAACAACGATAACCTCAGCGAAATAACCCTGAGTATTGAAGGTATAACCTGCGCTGCCTGCGCTTGGTTAATAGAAAAACAGCTGCGCTTTTTACCCGGATTAGTTTTTATAAATGTGAATACCACACTTAACCGCTCGGTCATAAAATGGGATAAAGAGCAGCTTAAACTCAGTCAAATCCTGCAGGAGATCCACAAGATAGGTTACAAAGCTTATCCATTTCAAGTCAACAAACAAGAAGCTTTCTATACACAACAGGCGAAATCGTACCTGCGACGTTTAGGTCTGGCAGGACTTGCCACTATGCAGGTGATGATGTTTGCCATCGCCCTGTATTCTGATTTTTTTGTAGGAATGGAAGAGGAGTTTGTAGAATATTTTCGCTGGGTTAGCTTTATATTAGCAACACCAGTGCTGCTTTACAGCGCACAGCCTTTCTATTTCAGCGCATGGCGCAATATCCGCAACCACACTTTGGGGATGGATATCCCAATTACGATCGCTTTATTAGGCGCCTATAGTGCCTCTGGTTATGCAACTATTGTTGGTCGAGGAGAAGTTTATTTTGAATCGGTTTCAATGTTCACTTTTTTGTTATTACTCGGTCGTTTATTAGAGTTGCGCGCACGTCGCAAAGCAGCGGAGACGAGCAGTAATTTATTGCGTTTATTGCCCTCCATGGCAACGCTGGTTGAGGATCCCCATAACCTTGAGATTCAATCGGTTATTCCAGCCAAAACATTAACGCCAGGACAATACATTCTGGTCAAACCAGGTGAAATTATTCCCGTTGATGGGGTGATTATAGATGGTGAGAGTAATATTGAAGAGTCTATGCTGACAGGTGAGCATTTGCCGGTTAAGAAAACTAAAAATGCGGCTGTATTCGCCGCTACGGTAAACATCAGCAGCCCGTTGATTATTCGTGTAGAGAAGCTCGGCAATAACACCTTAATTGCAGATATTATTCATTTACAAGACAGTGCACAGCTTAATAAACCCCGAATAGAAGTGATTGCCGATACGGCTGCAAAATATTTTGTCGGCGCGCTACTTGTTGTTGCCGCGCTTACCTATATAGGCTGGAGTTTTATTGCGCCGGAACAAGCTTTTTGGATCACTATTTCTGTACTGGTCGCAACCTGTCCATGTGCCCTTTCTTTAGCAACCCCAACTGCTTTGACCTGTTCAACGGCACAGCTTAATAAACAGGGTATATTGGTTAAACAGCACCATGTCCTGGAAACGGTGAATAAAATTAACCATGTGGTTTTTGATAAAACAGGCACCCTAACCAAAGGTAACTTCTCCCTGCTTAATACCCATTGCTACAGTCATTATTCCCAACAGGCGTGTATTGATTTAGCGGCACAACTGGAAAAAAACTCCGAACACCCTATTTCTCTGGCATTTAAGAAGCAGCAAAAAAATGTCGCAAAGTTAACAAAAGTGCTTAATAAGCCAGGACAAGGTATACAAGCAGACTATTCAGATAAAACTTTAAAATTGGGTCATGCTGCTTTTTGTGCTGTTGACAACGTGATGGAGAGTAAAGAATTAATCATTTACCTGACATTGGATGAGCAGTTGATTGCAACTTTTGAGTTAGGGGACGAACTGCGTAGCAGCGCAAAGCCTATTCTTACCTATTGCCACCAGCACAACATCAAAAGCAGCATGTTAACCGGTGATATCTCCTTAAAAAGTGAAGAAGTCTGCGAAATTCTTAACATCGGTCACTTGCGCAAAGGCGTCACTCCGCAAGAAAAACTACAGCATATAAGTCAGCTACAACAACAGGATAATGTAATGATGGTTGGCGATGGTATCAATGATGCGCCGGTATTGGCAGGTGCGCATGTCTCTGTCGCGTTAGCAAGTGGCACTGATATTGCAAAGAATAGTGCGGATGTAATCTTATTAGGGGAGGACTTAACTAAAATAGCGACGTTGCATAAAATGGCCAAAAAAACGACCGCTATAATTAAACAGAATCTTAGCTGGGCACTGGGTTATAATATCCTTATTATCCCTTTAGCCGTGACCGGACATGTGCCGCCCTACGTTGCGGTATTAGGCATGTCTTTTAGCTCGTTAATTGTGGTCAGTAACTCCTTAAGGTTATTAAAATAGCAGACAGATGGTATTTTTATCCGTTAATTATTCTAAAGGTTCATTCCGATGAGTAGCATTTATATATTAATACCGATAGCAATGATATTCGTTGCTGTTGCTGTTATGGTTTTTTTTTGGGCAGTAAAATCGAATCAATATGATGATTTGGACCGTGAAGGCACCAATATTTTATTCGATGAAGATCTGCAGGAGCCTGCTGCGAAAGAACACGAAAATAATAAGCAAAAAACAACTAAATCAAGCGGCTTAAATGACTGAAGCAACATTATTAAATGATTTTATTGCAGCCCTTATGATTGGCTTATTAGGTGCGGGGCATTGTCTAGGGATGTGCTCAGGCATCGCAAGTGCAATTACCTTTTCCATTAAAGAAGAGCAGAAAAATTCGACCTCGATACTGTCACTCTTACTTTACAACCTGGGAAGGGTAAGCAGCTACTCTCTTGCCGGATTTCTATTTGCAGCCAGCAGCAGTTCGCTTATTGTATGGTTGGGCGGAAAAGAAGCGCTAATTTATCTGCGCATACTCGCTGCTGTTTTAATGTTAATGCTGGCATTGTACATCGCGAGATTATGGCACGGTTTGTTAAAGTTAGAGCAAGCAGGTCAACTCGTCTGGAAATTTATAAAACCTGCGGCACAAGCATTCATGCCATTAAAACACCCTCTTTTTGCACTCCCCCTTGGTTTTTTGTGGGGGTGGTTACCCTGCGGGTTAGTTTATTCAACGCTATCCTGGGCTG
>DATCZZ010000260.1:0-4458 GCA_036525635.1 Psychromonas sp.
ATAAGGGACATCACATGTCAAATACAACAACTGGTTTAGTAAAATGGTTTAACGAAGAGAAAGGTTTTGGTTTTATCTCTCAAAATAACGGCGCCGACCTATTTGTGCACTTTCGTGCTATTGCGTCTGAGGGCTTTAAAACTCTTAAAGAGGGGCAAGCAGTCTCTTTTGACGTTGAACAAGCTCCAAAAGGCCTGCAAGCTGCTAATGTAATCGCGTTATAGGCTTTTTATAGCGCAAAGATAAGAAGTGGATGTCGCTAATAGGGCATCTGCTTTGATTTACCGCTACGGTAAATTTTTATACTGAACTGCCATCATCAGTTGTACCGAATAAGGGTAACTGCAATGGTTAAGGTTCATTCAAACTGATAATTAAGGATCACTATGGCTCGAACTACGGGTAGAAAAAGATTTTGGTTTCAACAAAACCGCGAAGAAAATCAAGTAAAAAAAATGCAACCAATTGAAAAATTAAATAACAGATAAATAAACTGCTAGTTAAGCTAT
This sequence comes from Psychromonas sp., assembly GCA_036525635.1. Lineage (GTDB taxonomy): Bacteria > Pseudomonadota > Gammaproteobacteria > Enterobacterales > Psychromonadaceae > Psychromonas. Next base: position 510 of record DATCZZ010000260.1, read on the forward strand.
TTCGAAGCAGCCTCTATGCTTTCGCAAATAGCGATATCCAGGCTTCTCAGCCTTGCTCAATTCCCTATCACTTTTCTCTCCTCATTTAACGTATCACGAAAAAATCCGGATTAGAGTCAAATCAGTAAAATTATTGGTCAAATAAATTTAGCCGATGCAGCATAGCGGCGAGCAGAGAAGGGTGAAACGCTGGCGGTCGTTACAGACTGCCCTTGTTCAATCGCACCGGAATTCGCCGCCGACCGAAATGGCCATGCTCGCGGCTAAAAACTCCGGGCAAGGGCGTTTGACAATGGGGACAGGAGAAATCATCACTGAGATCAAACCTACCCAATTCGTACCAGTTGCGTTCAATCAGCATGGCGCCACATTTATGGCAATAGGTGCTGCTGTGTTCGCTGTCGAAAATATTCCCAGTGTAAACATAATGCAGGCCGTTGCGCAGTGCTATTTCACGTGATCTGAACAGGGTCTCTGGCGGTGTGGGTCCCTTGTTGAGCATCTTGAAGTCCGGATGAAACGCGGTGAAATGCAGCGGCACATCCGCACCGAGATTTTTCACTATCCACTTGGTCATCGCATCGATCTCCGCCTCACTGTCGTTTTCCCCGGGGATAAGCAGGGTGGTGATCTCAAACCAGACCGAGGTATGGTGCTTCAGGTATACCAGCGTGTCCAGTATGGGTTGCAGATGGCCATGACAGATATGCCGGTAGAAATCCTCGGTAAAGCCCTTCAGATCGACATTTGCCGCATCTATATGTTTGAAAAATTCGACCCGAGGCGCATCGCAGATATAACCTGCAGTCACAGCGACGGTTTTTACCCCCACTTTATGACACTGCTTGGCGATATCTATCGCATATTCCATAAAGATCACCGGATCATTATAGGTAAAGGCGACACTCTGGCAATCGTAACGCAGCGCCGCATCGGCCAGTTGCTCAGGCGACGCCTGATCCGTCAGGGTATCCCAACTGCGGGATTTGCTGATATCCCAGTTCTGGCAGAATTCACACCCGAGGTTGCAGCCTGCGGTCCCGAATGACAGCACGGAAGAGCCGGGCAGGAAGTGGTTCAGTGGTTTCTTTTCGATCGGGTCGATGCAAAAGCCGCTGGAGCGGCCATAGGTGGTCAAGACGATTTCGCCCTGATGGTGCATGCGTACATAACAGGCACCCCGTTTGCCTTCTCGCAGCTGGCAAAATCTGGGGCACAGATCGCATTGTACCCGTCCGTCGGGAAGCTTTTGCCAATAGCGGGTCGGCCAATATTCGCTGGACATAGGTAAGTTCTCCTCATGCTCTTATCTAATCCTAGCCCAGGAATAAAGCTTTGCATATTTTTGGCTATTGCGGATGGTTTACATAGTACCTTTTCCTGCATATAAAAAGTGGGTAGGGCAAGCTCTAGCGCAGAGCGATCCCGCCTCTAAACTTGATTTAAAAATATAACTGTTGAATAAACCGCATTAAAAGAGGTAATGTTTGCTCTGATTATAAATATTTGGTGGGGGTATTTTTTGTGGAAACCCGAAATTATGCCGCCTAATAATATATTATGTTTACAGCAGCGAAGTTTAATTTTGGAGTTTTAATGAAAAAAGTAATTAGTGTGTTTATCTTAGGTGCACTGCTTTCAGGTTGTTCCCCTGAAATTGGTAGCAAAGAATGGTGTGCCGATATGAAGGAAAAACCTAAAGGTGACTGGACTGCAACAGAAGTTAAAAACTTTGCCAAACACTGTATATTCTAAAAGCAGAGTATAAGCTGCAGCTCTGAATGTTTTGTTCTTGCTACTTTCTGATAACAGAAAAAGTAGCAAGACAGCCCTCACTAACTCACCAGTGATAGGGCCACATGGATCCCTCTTTATTATTGCTGATAAATTTGACCACCTAGTTAATCGCCATCTCCCGCGAGAAAAGAGATCCTGACTTCACGTCCGTTCGCTATTGCATTGCTCTCGCAGTGCCAGCCGTATTGTTGAACCAGGCGCTGGGTTAACTGCAAACCTAAACCGAAGCCCAGCGCATTTTTATTTTCCTCCGCATCCGCAGCTCTGTTAATGACGGTTACTGTCGCCCCGGCTTGTACTATGGAAACCTCCCCTTCTAGAGTGTGCTGCAGCGCATTACGGATAATATTATTGAGGACAATACGGCACGGCGTTTCCGCTAAGAGTAAACAAGAGCGATCAAACTTAACGCTTATTTCGACTGATTTGCCGTTCGCCAGATAATTCAATTCATTGACAAGTTGTTTAGTTAACTTGTCCAGCGCGACGGGCTGCAGCGCCTGCATTTCACGACGGTTCAGCCACAACAGGGTTTCTGTCAAGTCGGTCATGGTCAGAGCTGCGCGTGTGATGCGCTCTAACACCTGCAGCTGCTTCTCCGGGCTTGACCCTTTTGCAATCAGTTTCTGTAAAAGTTCGCTGTTGGCTCGCGTCACCGCGATTGGGGTGCGCAGCTCATGGCTGGCATAGCCTAAAAATTGCTGCTCCCGCTCGACCCCCTCCTGAACAGAAAGCAGACTGTCTTTAACAATATTTGCCAGGGTGGTCAGCTCAATGAAATGAAAATCGGGAATCGGCTGAGCGAGCTGCTTCTGATCCAGCGCTTTGGCCCAGTTTTTCAACTTCTCGACCGGTGAAGCCACTTTGCGCATGACCAGAATCAGGATCAGGGTAAACAGTGCAATCCCGGCAATGGCTGTGAATGCGATAAGAACAACGTGGGGAATGCCTTGATGATGAATGGCCTGCCCCTCTACTTTCCTGAAAATAGTCGCAACGTAACGGATCTGCTCTCCCTTCATCGTGCGCATCACAAAGTAACTGGCTTCAGGGCGCGAGAATATCGATGTCCGGTCATCTATTTTCAGCAGATCATCATTGACCTGCGGCGGCGCGGCAAATTTACTCTGAATAAGAGGCGGAAGATCTTGCCAGCGGCTGGCGATGGTATATTTGAGATATGTCACCGGATGACCGTCAGAGACCTCCTGCTCCTGAGATTGCTCATGCATGCTGCCGCTCATCACCGCATCCATACCTGAGATAAAGTAAGACATACTCAATGCCGAGAGGACAAGTATGGTGCTGATCCCGGTGACGAGCATCGCGATAAGCACATATATTCTGAGACTGGGTCTGATGTTCATTGTGAATTTACTTCCTTGATTGCAAATCCATAACCGTTAATGGTATGCAGCAATTTCATTTCGCAAGCGCCATCTACCTGCTTGCGCAGATTAAAGAGATGCACTTTTAAACTATTGCTGTCGGGCTGATTATCTCCCCAGACACGCTGCATCAGCGTTTCCCGTGAGACAGGCTTAGGGCTTTCCCGCATCAGAATTTCTAAAATCTTCATGGTGGTGGGGGAGAGTTTTAATAGGGAGTGGCCGCGATAAGCCTGCTTGTGCTGCAGATCAAACTGCAAATCCGCGACCGCCAAGCGCCTCACCTGCCCGCTGCGCCGCCGGGCAAGTACCTGGGAGCGCACTATCAGTTCATCCATGACGAACGGTTTAATCAGGTAATCATCCGCGCCTTTGGCAAAACCGGCCAGTTTGTCCTGCAGGGTGTCACGCGCCGTCAACATCAATACCGGCACATCCAGCCCTTCATCACGCAGAGATTCACACACCTGCAGGCCATCCATTTTCGGCAGGTTAAGGTCGAGGATCACCACATCATACTGATTGTGCAGAATCAGATTTAATCCGGCCAAACCGTTAGCCGCATGATCGCAGTGGATCTCTTCCAGTTCTAAATAGTCTATCACCGCAGTGGCCAAATCGAGATCGTCTTCAACTAAGAGTAAATGAAGCTTGCTGCTGTACATATTTTATCCGCCTCTTTGCGTATTACCCTGCGCGCTATAAATCCGTTTTTCAGCTTCGCCAGTAGTGTTTTTATCTCGCATTGAATTAACCGCAACACT
>DATCZZ010000261.1:0-2295 GCA_036525635.1 Psychromonas sp.
TTGTTTACAACCATGATAGACTAAAAACAAGTGAAAACAACAAAGCCCTGCAAATACAGGGCTTTGTTGGTGTTTGTGGGCGATTGAAAACAGATTAAAACATTACTCTATATTTTGCACCTGCTCGCGCATCTGCTCGATTAACACTTTACACTCAACGGCTGCAGCGGTGATATCACTGTTAATCACTTTTGAGCCCAGCGTATTGGCTTCACGGTTAAACTCCTGCATCATAAAGTCTAACCGGCGCCCTACTGCTCCGCCCTTTTTCAATACCTTAAAACTTTCTGAAATATGTGAATCTAAACGATCCAACTCTTCTGCAACATCTGTTTTTTGCGCCAGCAATACCAACTCCTGCTCAACACGCGTGCTGTCTAAATCGACATTCGCATCTTCGAATTTTTTAAGAATACGTGCTTTTTGCCATGCTTGTACTTCCGGCATAAATGCGCGTACTTTCTCTGCTTGCTCGCCGATAGCCGTTAAACGTTGTTCGATAAATGCGGCAAGGTTGCTACCCTCAGCTGCACGTGATTCAATAAATTCATTCAGTGTCTGCTCAAAACCGGCCATTAACTCAACGCTTATCGCATCAAGATCCTGTTCGGGTGTCTGCATAACGCCTGGCCATTGCAGAATGTCGATTGCATTTAATGTCCCCGTGCCCGCCTTATCAATGACCCACTGCGCATTTTTAATCAGTTGCGTCGCTAACTCCTGATTCATACTCAGGGCATTATCATTGCTGCCGGTGGACTCAAAACGCAGATTACATTCTATTTTCCCGCGTTGTAAACGCTTGCGGAAAACATCTTTTAATGCAACCTCAAGGCCGCGAAACTGTTCAGGGAGGCGAAAATAGGTCTCCAAATAACGCTGGTTAACTGAACGAATTTCCCACACTGCAGTGCCCCAATCGCCTTTGAATTGTTTGCGTGCAAATGCTGTCATACTGTAGATCATAATTACCTCTCCGAATTTGAAGCAGCAGTATAACTGAGTCATTAGTAAACATGCTACGATAACCTGCCGGCAATTTAAAGATGGTTAAAAGCCATGCTAAAAAATAGCTATTGTGGTTGTGTTAAGCATTATTTAAGTTGGGCCGGTCAAATTTATGGAAAATATTTAATGAAAAAAGAGATACCTTGTCATCTTATTGCTGGATTTTTAGGATCGGGTAAAAGTACTTTTATCAAACAGTTACTAACTTATAAAGCGGCTGATGAAAAATGGGCGGTATTAGTTAATGAACTGGGAAATAGTAAGTATCCCCGAGAGCATTATCAGGCGAATAATATCTTTGTTAAAGAAGTACATGGTGGCTGTTTATGCTGCAGTGCGGGGATGCCTTTTCGTGTGGCTTTAAATAATTTAATTAAACAGGTCAATCCGGACAGGTTATTCATTGAGCCGGCTGGTGCCGGACATTTGGCTAATATCCAACGGTTACTGGAGGGGCAGTTTTACCGGCCTGTTTTACAGCTGAAAGCCGTTATCTGCATTTTATCCGAGGAGCAATTGTCAGATAACAAATATGCTCAAAATGAGGGGTATCTTGCGCTGATTGCGCAAGCCGATAAACTATGTATTAACAATAACCTAGCCACTGCCCAGGCAATAAAAATGGCTGAAAAATATGCAAAGCCACTTTATCTGTTACAGGGCAGCAAAAAAGATTTAGATTTTATTACCCAGCCTTAATCCCAAGGGGGAAAATGGTAGCCATTGATTTGTTTTTTGCTGCTCCTGCTCTGTTAACAGATACAGTCCGGTTTGATCTGTTTTCGGGATAATGATTTTCCACGGGAAATAACGGTTATTACGTAATAACCATAAACAACCAGCACTTTCTGTTAATCGATAACAGTCATTTTTCAGGTTTGGGTCTAATTAAAATGTCATGTTTTTCTAATTAACAATTTTCGAATAGTAATAGGCAGATCAATAATTCACTAAAAAGAGCTGTTGGCGATCCGGAGCAAAGCGTAAATACTGAAAAAAAGGATTTTAAAATCCATGATTCAACCCTCTAAAGTTGCTAGACTCACTTTTTGATCCGGCGTGGTTATATAAAATTTTCCACTAAATGGGCCAGTAAACAAAGATTATTTGCTGTTTGTTCGCTGGATAATTTATTACAAAACAAGGAAATAGCCATGAAGTTTAGCCCGTGCACTAATAATTGCACTAAAGATGGAACGTATTGCCAAGGATGTGGTCGAACTCATCAAGAAATTCAGTCAACGTCAGCCATTGGTGAGCAGCTGCTTAAGCATCTGCTTGAATATG
>DATCZZ010000262.1:0-2588 GCA_036525635.1 Psychromonas sp.
GCATTCAGTAAGTGGCTTTTGTCCCGGTTGCTATTGTTATTAGGGGCTGTTGAGCTTTCGCTAAATGAGACAAAATACCGGCAAAGAGAGTTAAATCATATTGAATTCTTTTATAATTCAATATGATTTAACAGGGTAAAAGACAAATTGAGGCTTGCCAGCAGGCAAGAAGTTTCTGCTGTAAAAAGGCGGTGAAAGGTAAAATATGCAAAATGATTCCCTAAAACCTGGATATAATTTTAATGCGCACCTGGTGGCTGGATTAACACCAATTATTAAAGGTAATCCTTTTGACTTTGTGATTGATCGTCCAAAGGGCATGAAAGGCTATATTTTAAATATGACCAGTGAAGGACAAGGTACGGTTTTTAGCGGAGAACAAGCGTTTCATGTAAAAGAGGGCGATTTATTACTTTTCCCTTCCTCTACTCCGCATTTTTACCACCGTAAGGAAGACTGCATCTCCTGGTTTCATCATTGGATCTATTTCCGGCCTAAAGGCGTTTGGGCTGATTGGCTAAAATGGCACGAAAATAAACATGGGGTTTATATTACACAAAATTTACCTCACCATATCATCGCGCAACTTGAAAAACTGTTTACCGAAATCACCTCTATTCATAAATCGAATAAGCCCTATCATGATGACTTGGCATTAAATTTACTCGAACAGCTGTTAATTCGTTGCAAAGTTAGCCAACCCGACATTGTTAACAAACGCATCGATGCGCGCATTTTGGAAATAATGAACATGCTTTCTATTAATATTAATAAAGATTTTAGTAATAAAGATCTTGCTGATTCAGTTTGCCTCTCACCCTCACGCCTCGGCCACCTCTTTTTAGATGAAGTTGGCCTCACGATTTCCCAGTGGCGCATCGATCAGCGCATTAGCCGAGCCAAACAATTATTGGTTACTACCAATCACACTATTAACCAAATTTCCATGATGGTGGGTTATGATGACCCCCTCTATTTTTCGCGCATTTTTAAACGCAAAGCGGGTGTTAGTCCCAAACAGTACCGTGAAACCTAATAGGTAAGCAAATGATCTGAAATTGCGCAGGAAAAATTTAATACAAATAAAAACGCCACCTTAATAAAGGTGGCGGATTGAAGGGCTAAAATAAAAGTTATTTTGCTTGTTTGTAACGGTCAAAAATAACCGCAATTAACAGAATGCTGCCGCGCACCACATATTGCGCGAACGGTGAGATGTTCAATAAATTCATCGCATTTTCAACGGTGCCTAAAATCAATACCCCGGCAATTACGTAAGAGATTTTGCCAATACCGCCTTTTAGTGATACACCACCTAATACACAGGCAGAAATAACGGTTAACTCAAAGCCCACCGAGGTCATCGGCTGACCACTGGTCATACGTGCGGCCAAAATCACGCCCGCCAATGCACAAATAAAGCCCGAAACAGTAAAAATAATCATCTTAGTGCGCGACACATTAACACCCGCTAAACGAGCCGCTTCCTCGTTGCCGCCAATCGCCAGTGTATTACGGCCATAAACCGTTTTATTCAGTAAAAAACTAAAAATAATAAAACAGGCAAGGGTGATCCATACGGGTACCGGGAAACCCAAAAAAGAGGTATTACCTAAGGTAAAGAAACTTTCTTCGGAGATTCCAACCGCTTTACCATCGGAAATAATATAACCCAAACCGCGTGCAATCTGCATGGTGGCAAGCGTTGTTATTAACGCATTCACTTTTAATTTTGCTATCACAAAACCATTCAGAATGCCAAAAAGTGTACCCGATAAAAGCCCGGCAGCGACACCTAAAATAACGCTTCCCGTACTATTAATGACAACGGCGGTGACCACCCCGGAACAAGCGATAATAGAAGCGATGGAGAGATCAATATCGCCACAAGCGATACAAAACAGGGTGGCACAGGCAATAATACCACTCATTGAAACGGCAAGACCTAAGCCGCGCATATTAATCATGGAAGCAAAATTTGGTACAAAAAGAGCGCATAAAAGGAAGATCACTGCAAATACAGAGAGCATGCCAAAGCGATCCCAAAATTGGGAAAAATCGATAGATTTGTTAACTTTATTGTTTTTTGTGCTGATTGTCGTAGTAGTCATAGTATCACCTTCAGTTATGCAGCAGTTGAATTTTTAGTCAGCATCGCTAAAGACAATGCAGCTTCTTCACTAAATGCCGAGCGTTCTAATTCGCCAGTTATATTTCCATCTTTCATTACCAGTACCCTATCCGAAATTCCCAGCACTTCGGGCAGATCACTGGAGATAACGATGATTGTGGTACCGCGTTGTGCCAGTTTTAAAATAAGATCATAAATTTCAGATTTAGCACCGATATCAATCCCCCGGGTGGGCTCATCCAGAATAAGAACTTTCATATCCGTGGACAGCCAGCGACCCAAAATTATTTTTTGCTGATTTCCTCCAGATAAATTACCTATCAGTTGTTGAACGGTGGGGGTTTTAACATTGAGATCTTTTACCTGTTGATTCACGTTTTTAGATTCCCAGGCTTCATTAATCACGCCGCCAAAAATTAGATTTTCCGGGCGGGCACTAATATTGGTATTTTCTGTC
>DATCZZ010000263.1:0-3444 GCA_036525635.1 Psychromonas sp.
AAACGATACTAGCGATAATGTGGATACTGGCACCCCCCCAAACTTCACCTTTGAACAGGGTACGGATATCCAATTTTAAGCCGATAGAAAAGAGTAATAGAGTAACCCCTAAATTGGCCAGCGAGAGCAGATCTTCAGTAGACTCAAAACCGAAAAAATTAAGTACAAAACCCGCTATTAAAAAACCGACCATTGGCGGTAAACTGGTAAAGTTAACCACCATGCCGAAGGTAAATGCGGTGCCAATAAAAAGTAGTACAGAAAAATCCATATCAAGCTCATTTTGAAGGAGGGGCTGGTAATGGCCAAGACTAATTTAATCTACCATCTATTTTTGTCGTTCAATCTTGACTTATTTAGTAAGCAAAATAGTGCTAGTCAATTTTATAGTATTTCAAACTAAAGGGTTATGATAAGCATTTGAAAAATGGAATTAACGGTTATTTCGCTCTTAGAAAAATGCACTTGCATATTCCGGCCTAACGTGAACGGTCATTCCGGCGCAACGTGAACACCAATTCTGGTTTAACGTGAACAGTGATTCCGGTTTCAAGGTGAACACTTTTAACTTATTTTCCGGAATTGGTGTTCACCATCCCGGAATGAGTGTTCACCATCAACCAGAATGTCTTTCAACGCATTGATTTTTAAAACCTTTAACTGCCATATTTACTCTTTTTTATATTAAGGAATGGGTATGGCTGCAAATAGGATCGCAATGCGTAAAATCAGAGAAGTTTTAAGACTGCGCTTCGAGGCAAATCTAAGCGTTCGTCAGATCAATGCCGGCACCAAAATAAGTGTTGGTGCTATTCAAAAATTACTTACCAACGCGAAAGCGTTATCCCTTTCCTGGCCGCTACCGAATGAGCTGGATGATACTGAACTGGCCAAGCGGTTTTATCCCAAAGCCGATACCCGTACTGCCGGTCGTTTCCAAATACCGGACTGGCCTGAGATACATAAAGAACTGAAAGCCAAGGGCGTAACGAAGCTGTTGTTATGGGAGGAATATTGTCAACAATACCCGAATCGCTGTTTAAGTTATTCGCAGTTCTGCGATCGCTATCTTAATTGGGCTAAAAAGCAGAAACGCTCTATGCGCCAGACACATAAAGCAGGCGATAAACTGTTCGTTGATTATGCCGGACAAACCATGCCGGTAGTTTCACCGGCAACCGGAGAAGTAAGATACGCTCAGATCTTCGTTGCAGTGCTTGGCGCTTCAAATTATACCTATGCCGAAGCCACATGGAGTCAAAGCCTACCGGACTGGCTTGCCAGTCATGTACGCACCTTCGAGTTTATCGGTGGCACACCGATTATGGTTGTACCGGACAACCTGCGTAGTGGCGTTAGTAAGGCATGTCGCTATGAACCTGAGTTAAATCCAAGTTACCAGCAGCTCGCAGAGCATTACAGCGTAGCCGTTGTTCCCGCCAGACCTTACAAGCCCAAGGATAAGTCAAAGGCTGAGGTAGGTGTGCAAATTATTGAACGTTGGATCCTCGCGCGATTACGCCACCATACCTTTTTCTCATTGGCTGAGCTTAATCAGTGCATCGCCTCGTTGTTAATAGAAGTTAATTTAAAGCCGTTTAAGCAACTGCCGGGGAACCGGCTGCAATGGTTTGAGCAGCTGGATAAACCACTGCTTAGTGCATTACCGGCTCATCCCTATCAGTATGTTGATATTAAAATAGCTAAAGTTAACATCGATTACCATATCCAGTATGACCAGCATCTGTACTCAGTGCCACATCATTTGGTTGGTGAAAAAGTTGAACTGCACGCCGGAGATAAGCTGGTGCAGATCTATTTTAAAACACATCTGCTTGCCAGCCATGTCAGAAAGCATTATCCCGGCACAACAACCGAAGCTGGGCACATGCCTAAAAAGCATGCCAAACACCAACAATGGAGTCCCGGGCGCCTTAAAAACTGGGCAATGGATATCGGCCCGGAGGTACTGCGTTGGGTATCAGACCAGCTCGAGCACAAAGCGCATCCGGAGCAGGCATACCGGGTCTGTTTAGGCCTGCTTAATTTAACGCGATCCTATCCGGCAGATCGCTTGAATAACGCTTGTGCGATTGCTAATCAGAAAGCACTTGTGAAGCTGAAAAACATCAAAGCCATTCTGGGCAGCAATCAGGATAAACTGCCGCGAGATATGGCGGAGAAAACCATTACGCTGCCTCAAGATCATGAGAATGTTCGCGGCCCTAAATGCTTTCATTAATAAGGAGAATTATGATGATCGACCAGACTTTATCACAGCTTCGCCATCTGAAACTCAGCGGTATGGCGCAGGCGTTGCAAACCCAATCTGAGCAGCCCGGCACCTATGAAGGGCTCTCTTTTAGCGAACGACTCCACCTGTTGGTTGAAAGCGAAAAATTAGAGCGGGACAACCGAAAACAACAACGACTGTTGCGCACAGCTAAGTTAAAACTCAATGCCAATATAAGAGATATCGACTATCAGCATCCACGAGGAATTCAGCAGTCTCAGATCGCAGCATTAACTCAGTGTGACTGGCTAAGAAAAGCACAAAACCTGCTGCTCACAGGGCCATGCGGCAGCGGGAAAACATACATAGCCTGTGCTTTAGGGCATTCGGCTTGTATGAATGGCTTCAGCACTCGTTACTATCGAATATCCAGACTGATGTTGGAACTAACTCAGTCGAAAGCAGACGGTACTTACAGCAAGGTATTAAAAAACTTAGCAAAGACAGATCTGCTGATATTAGATGATTGGGGATTAGAGCCGCTAAAGGTCGCACAGCGTAATGATCTGATGGAGATAATGGATGATCGCCACGGCACTTCGTCAACGGTCATTATCAGCCAGTTACCGACGGAGCAGTGGTATGAAATGATAGGGGATAACACATTGGCAGATGCCATTTTAGATCGGCTAATGCACAACTCACACCGCTTAAAACTGAAAGGAGAATCAATGCGGAAAAAACTAAATACCTTGACCCATGGTGAACACTTAGGGTAAAAAAGAGCTCGGGCAATGCATTGAAAGATCAGGTGTTCACGTTGAACCGGAATCAGTGTTCACCTTCGCCGGAATACGCAAAAGATCCGTAAATACGCGGATCAATCTCAGAAATAATCGAATTTTTACGGAGCACAGCAGTAGCTTTCATAATATTCCTTTTTAGTTTCTGATTTTTACTTAGTAATAAAATAACTAATAATATTAGTTATTCAAATCAAAAAGAACCAAAACAGCGTTTCAATCACACTGCTGTATAAAAATCGTTCAAATAATGTGCGCTTCATCATGATTTTTTTTACTCCTGAAATGGCTGCTTAAGGGCTGATAATTGTGGATTTAAGCAGGGTGAAATGAAGCTAAAAAGTTCGTAAATTATCCCATAAGGGGGATATCAATAACGTGGTGGAGCAGGGCTAAATCATGAAAAAA
>DATCZZ010000264.1:0-2789 GCA_036525635.1 Psychromonas sp.
CTTACCGCTGTCAACTGCCGTTGCCAAAAAAGAAGAGAGCATTTTTGATAAAAGGCGAGATCTTTACTTGAAAGAGATGGGCAGTGAAGATGTTAATATAGCCCTTAAGTAGGGTGACAAGTTTTGCCCCTATAAGCAATAAGGCTGTCAATTGACAGCCTTATTGCTTATAGGGCGGTAGATGATTCTTGCAGCTTGAGCTTGAGGTCGCTTGACTATACAAAATATAAATAAGTAATTTTTACGCCAATGTATGGTGCAGATGGACGATTTCAAGCAGTTGGTCTTCCCGTTCAAATCGCGCTTCCATGATTTGCCCTAAATGAGAAAGGTCTGCATCAAAATCAAGCAGGGCCTGCTCATTTGCAGATTCAGCATATTTGTCATTAAAATTTAAAGCTGTATCTGTTGTTGTGGTGATCCGGGAATATAGCTCTTGGGCAATCTTTAAATTGTTTTCCCCGTCTAATTTACACTGTGAAATGATCTGCTCATAGACTTCAAAGTGGCCAGTTGATGCGTAATCAAGCAAAATTTGGCAAAATTTAGTGATTTTCTCTTGTTCCGGTAAGCTGTTTTTTGTCTTTTGATAAGGCGGTAATCCTGCAAGTTCACAATATGCAACCACTAAATTCTGACGCTCTTCCAGCCAGTTATCAATAACTGCAAGCCTGCCGCCCCATTCTTCTTTTGCTTGTTCTAGTTTGGTTAGCATACCTATTTCCCTCGTATGAGTAGACCAAAAACGGTTAAGTAAAAAGTAATGAAAATTGCACTTAGCGTCAACATGAATTTGAATTTGTAGATAATCTTCCTGTATAACTGTGAAGTAGTCCCTATCCCAGAAATTTAAGCTGTATTTAATAAGGAAATATGATGAAGTCCGGAAAAAAGCAAATTAACAAGCAAGAGAATGCTTGGTGGTTTATTATCGTTAAAGATCAAATCGTGCTACAACCACAAGGGAGTTTTATTCCATATGGCTGCCTTGATGATTTGCCTTTTCCTGAAAATATAGCGGATAATGCGGTTAAATTTGCAGATTACCAATCAAGTCCTTGTTATTTGGTGTTTTTACCGGAGCAATCAGATGTCGGCCTGGGCGAATATTCACCCTTACGCTTCCTGTTAGGGCGGGTCAGTGATGCGTTATTTGATGTGGCGGGACGTGCCTTTCAAGTTTCCCTGTTTTATGAAACCCATCAATTTTGTGGAAAATGCGGTCATAAAATGCATGCCATAAACTGGGAAACAGCAATGAAATGTTACCACTGCCAGCATCGCTGTTATCCGCGGATTTCCCCCTGTATTATTGTCGGCATCCGTAAAGAAAAGGAGATATTATTGGCAGTGCATCATCGCCATCTGAAAAATAATAATCCTGTTTTTACCGTCCTGGCCGGATTTGTTGAAGCCGGGGAAACCTTGGAATCCTGCGTCGAACGTGAAGTCTATGAAGAGTCTCGGATTAGGATCAAAAATATCGAGTATGTGAGCAGTCAGCCATGGCCTTTTCCACACTCTTTAATGATGGGCTTTCTGGCTGAATATGAATCGGGCAAAATTAAAATTGATAAAAATGAGCTTGCTGAAGCCGATTGGTATCATGTTGATAATCTGCCTGTTCTGCCAAATAGCGGCACTCTGGCTCGAAAATTGATAGATAAAATGGTTGAACAGTGCAAAGAGTAAGATGACCTTAGCAATAAAAATATTTAGGCGATAAAAAACATTTTTAAAAATGGTAGCATATTTGCCTTATTTTATGTTTAAAAAAGTTGGGATAGAGAGAAGCATGACAGAATTAAAAAATGATCGTTATATTCGTGCCTTATTAAAACAGGAAGTGGATAAGACGCCGGTATGGATGATGCGCCAGGCTGGCCGATATTTACCTGAGTATAAAGCGACTCGTGCGCAAGCGGGAGATTTTATGTCTTTGTGCCGCAATGCCGACTTGGCTTGTGAGGTTACATTACAGCCTCTGCGCAGGTTTGAGCTTGATGCTGCTATCTTATTTTCTGATATTCTGACTATTCCTGATGCGATGGGGCTTGGGCTTTATTTCGAAGAGGGGGAAGGGCCTAAGTTTAGCCGTCCGATAACCTGTCGGAAGGATGTTGAAAATTTAATTATGCCGGATCCTGAAGGCGAACTGCAGTATGTGATGAACGCCGTCCGTACGATACGCCGTGAGTTAAAGGGCGCAGTGCCATTGATTGGCTTCTCCGGCAGTCCATGGACATTAGCTACCTATATGGTTGAAGGCGGCACCTCTAAGGCTTTCACCAAGATTAAAAAAATGGCTTTTACGGATCCGCGTTTACTGCATACTCTCCTTGATAAACTCGCTGATTCCGTGATCGATTATTTAAATGCACAGATTGCAGCTGGCGCGCAATCTGTGATGGTCTTTGACACTTGGGGCGGAGTTTTGTCCCCGCGTGATTACAACGATTTTTCATTACAGTATATGGCTAAAATTGTGGCTGGTTTACAGCGCACCTATCAGGGGCAAAAAATTCCTGTGACCCTGTTTACCAAAAATGGCGGACAGTGGTTAGAGGCGATTGCCGATACCGGCTGTGATGCGATCGGACTTGACTGGACCATTGATATGGCCACGGCGAAAGCCCGCGTTGGCGAGCGTGTTGCCTTACAGGGTAATATGGATCCCTCCATGTTATATGCCTCACCGCAGAGGATCCGGGAAGAAGTGGAAACGATATTAAGCGGTTTTGGTAAAGGAACCGGGCATGTATTTAATCTCGGCCATGGCATCCATTTAG
>DATCZZ010000265.1:0-5905 GCA_036525635.1 Psychromonas sp.
GTTCCTACCATTGATTATTTATTTTTAACTGATTTTAGTAGTCAACTAATTTTCTGCAAGAAAATGATCTATGTCAATGAAAATTTATGATAAAGTAGATCTTAATAACCCTGATTTTTAAAACGTTTTTTTGTTTTCAGATCCGGGTATAATCCGATAAAACAATTACTGGATATTAAAATGGAAACATTAGATAAAATCAAAAACCAAATTAGTGAAAATGCAGTTTTGCTTTACATGAAAGGCTCACCAAAATTACCAAGTTGTGGTTTTTCATCACAAGCTTCACAAGCATTAATGCAGTGCGGTCACCCTTTTGCCTACGTAGATATCCTACAAAATCCAGATATCCGTGCAGAGTTACCAAAATATGCCAACTGGCCAACCTTCCCACAACTATGGGTTTCTGGTGAATTAATTGGTGGCTGTGACATTATTTTAGAAATGTTCCAACAAGGTGAATTACAACCTCTTATCGAACAGGCTGTTGCAGCAACTTCCGATTCTGAATAATTCTGAATTTAATGCATAAAAAAAGGGATACTATGGTATCCCTTTTTATTGCCTGAAATTCAACCTCTCAAGCAGCAATGTATCAAACCGCTGCTAGCGGCCAGCCACCTAATGCCCGCCACTTATTAACCATATAGAAAAACAGATCTGCCGTGATCTCCGTATCATATAAAGCGGAATGTGCCTGCACACTATCATAAGCGATACCCGCTTGCTGACATGCTTTAGCAAGAACTGTTTGACCCAGTGTCAAAGCCGCCATACTGGCCGTATCAAAGCTGGCAAATGGATGAAATGGAACCCGTTTTAAATTACAACGCTCCGTGGCTTTGTTAATAAAACCCTGATCAAATGAAGCGTTATGGGCAACGATAATTGACCGGTTACAGTGGTTATCCTTTTGATGTTTACGTACCAATTTGAATATTTCAGTTAATGCAAGACGTTCATCCACCGCAGCGCGCAGTGGATTGAAAGGGTCAATCCCCGTAAAAGCTAATGCTTTAGGATCCATGTTGGCACCTTCAAAAGGCAGCACATGAAAATGAATCTTCTCTGCCGCATAAAGATAACCTTGCTCATCCATCGCCGGTAAAATCGCCGCTATTTCTAAAATGGCATCGGTTTGCGCATTAAGACCTGAAGTTTCAATATCAATAATGACCGGATAATAGCCCCGAAAACGCTTGTCCAATAAGTTTTCCATAATTTACTCTAACGTCAAACAAAAAGGGGGATTATACCCATGCTTCATGTAAATGCGAGTTTATCCCCAAGCGACTTGCTGATTCCTGTATCTTCAAGCAGCTTGGGTATAGAGAGTAAAGTGGCTAAACAAGCGCCCTTGTCACTATTTTTTCATTTTACTCAATAAATCAGCAAATGGATTATAAGTGGCAGCTACGTGTTCATCATCCCCCGCTACGACACTGCTGCCATAGAGGTCAGCCTGGGTATATTTATCATGTTCATGGTCGTGACAGTAGATGCACAACAACTCCCAATTGCTGCCATCAGCAGGATTGTTCGCATGATCATGGTCGATATGATGAACCGTTAGCTCGCGGAGATTGGAATAAACAAATTCACGGGCGCACTTGCCGCAAACCCAGGGGAATAATTTCAACGCTTTGTCGCGATAATCACTTTCTAATTTTTTATAATTACTTGGTATATAAGCCATAGCTACCTTCCAACATTTTTATTAATTTGGAGAGTGTAACCTTTACACTCATTACAGTGAATAATCATATTATAAAATATTGACCCACCCTATGCGAAACCCTGTTAAAATAGCTCTTTTTATAAATGAGTACTGTTTATTATGGCAATCCAATGGTTTCCCGGGCACATGCACAAGGCACACAAACAGATCAAGGAGGTCTTACCTCAAGTTGATATTATTATTGAAGTGGTCGATGCAAGAATACCCTATAGCAGCGAAAATCCTCTGATTGCGCATATTCGCGAAAAGACGCCCTGTATTAAAGTACTCAATAAATCAGATTTGGCCGATCCACAGGTCACTGCGCAGTGGATAGATTATTTAGAGCAGGAGCAAGGGATTAAAGCTCTTGCTATTACCACATCAAAACCAGAGCAAGTCCATCAAATAACCAAATTATGTGAACAGATGCTGCCGCACAGGTTAAGTCAGGATAAACAGATTAGGGCGATGATCATGGGAATTCCCAATGTAGGCAAATCAACCATTATCAATATACTGGCGGATCGCATTATTGCCAAAACGGGTAACGAACCGGCCGTGACCAAACAACAGCAACGTATCCGTTTGCCAAGCGGTATTATGTTATCCGATACGCCCGGATTTTTATGGCCTAAAATTGAAAATGTGAATTCTGGTTACCGCCTCGCCGTAACAGGGGCAATCAAAGATACTGCAATTGAATATGAAGATATCGCTTATTATGCTGCAGAATACCTGCTGGCACATTATCCGGATCGTTTAAAAGAACGTTACGAGCTTGAAACACTACCGCAAAGCGATCATCAATTAATGGAAGCCATTGCATTGCGTCGCGGCTGTTTACGTGCCGGCGGACATTTTGATATCTATAAAGTCTCCACCATTTTACTTAATGAATTAAGATCCGGCGCACTGGGCCCTTTAAGTATTGAAACCCCGGAAATGGCGAAAATCGAAAAAGTGGCAGTGGAAAAACTGATGGCTGAACAGGCAGAAAATAAACTGGAAAAGAAAAAGGCTAGAAAAAGTAAATACAAGCGTCGTTAATAAAAATACAGGTGGCACATATTATTAGAACTGAGCCTTCAGGCTCGGCGGTTTCTGCTTCTGCCCGCCTGAAGACGGGATTCCAAACGGCAAGGTACGCACTGTTGGAACTGAGCCTTCAGGCCCGGCGGTTTTCCCCCACGCCCCGAAAATAATAAAACATGCCTAAAGGATACAACTTGAGTTAGGTAGATAAGCTTGAAATATTATTGTCCCTGTTAAGAGATAATTAACTGCTCTTTTTCTTAAACGTCCCTTTTTTGACTGATTTTCTCCGATAGGTTTTCTTAAAGGCATTAACACTGCCGGGTAAATTGGTCAGCGCCTGCGGACCGTCGGCAATGGCCTTTTCAATAATGCTTTTGAGTTGATTTTGTAACGGCAGAACAAAGCCCTGATAACTTTGCTCTTTTAAACTAATTGCGTTTAACTGCATCTCCCACAGCGCAGTCATATCGGGCAGGGTCAACATTTCCGGCAGACTGTCAATTAACTTCCTGCCTGTCTCGGTAGCTTTAATGAGTTTGCCCGTGCGCTGCAGAAAGGCGCGTTTAAATAAAAGTTCAATAATGCCCGCTCTGGTCGCCTCCGTTCCTAAACCGTCCGTTTCTTTTAAGATAGTTTTTAATTCACTGTCTTTAACATAACGGGCAATATTACTCATCGCAGCCAGCAAGGTTGCATCGCTAAAATGTGCCGGTGGCTGCGTATTTTTTTCAACCACCTCCCCTTTGTTGCAAAACAAAGACTGCCCTTTTTTAAGCTTGGGTAAAAAACTGTCCTTCTCCTGCTTATCAAACAACACCTTCCAGCCATCACTGATTTTAGCTTTTGCCTTGCTGATAAATAAGCCGTTATTTATCTCAATTTCAGCCACACATTCACCATAATGATAATCCGGATAAAACTGGCATAAATAGTTGCGGGCAATGAGCCCGTAAATATTTTGTGAGGCGGTATCTAACGTGGCGACAGCTTGGCGTTTATCAGTGGGAATAATCGCATGGTGGGCATCGACTTTTTTATCATTCCATGCACGGCTCTTCAGCGAAAGATCCGCATCACTCACCGCATTTTTTAAACCGGGCTGATTACTAGCGATAGCCTGAGTAACAGATTTAGCTTGTGCAAGATGATTTTGCGGTAAATAACGGGAATCAGAGCGCGGGTAAGTTATCAGCTTGTGCCGTTCGTATAATGCCTGACAAACATCTAATACCTGCTGCGCCGTGTAGCTAAAACGTTTAGCAGCATCAATCTGTAACGCGGATAAATTATAGGGTAAAGGAGCAACCTGTTTTTTATTTTTAGCAGTAAAACTTTTCACCACAGCAGGTTGCGCTGTTATACGCTGCGCGACATTCTCCGCTAACTTTTTAACCACTACACGCCCCTCTTCATCCTGATATTGTTCACAGGCTGCACTGGGTTTCCATTTGGCAGTAAAAGGCGCAATTTTTTCTGGTGCGAGCGTTGTCAAGTGTGCTTCCACTTCATAAAAAGGTTTGCTCACGAAAGCTTCAATCTCTTTATCCCGCCTTGCCACCAAGCCTAACAGAGGCGTTTGTACGCGGCCAACCGAGATAACCCCATTGTAGCCCGATTTTTGTGCCTGCAATGTATAAACCCGTGTCAGGTTCAGGCCATATAACCAGTCCGCACGCGTTCTCGCAAGGGCAGAGGTTGATAATGCAATGAACTCCTGATTAGAGCGTAACTGCTGCAGCGAACGTTTTACCGCATTGGTGGTTAAATCACTCACCAAACAGCGCTCCACCTGTTTTAATTTATTCCCCTTAACACCACTGAAATGAATCACTTCATCCACCAGCAGTTGCCCTTCGCGATCCGGATCCCCCACATGGACAAGATAATCCGCTTGTTTGATAAGTTTTTTCAAGATTCCCAGCTGTTTACTGGTACGGGGAGTAGATTTTAACTGCCAATTTTCAGGAATAATCGGCAGGTGTTCGAATTTCCATTTTTTATATTCGGGATTATAAGCCTCAGGATCAACCTGGGTTAACAAATGACCAATGCACCAGCTCACCACATCACCATTACCAACATAAATACAGCCATCGGCTTTGCGGTGAGGTTTGGGCAACGCATCAACAATCGCCCGCGCCAGGCTTGGTTTTTCGGCAATATAAAGTTTCATCAGGGCCTTCATTGAACTGTTTTTTTGCACAGTAGTATACTCGAATCACAAATTCAAGTATAAAACGTAATTAACGGAACCATTAAGCATTTTGCCTGACTAACCTGGCAGTCAGAAACAAATATCTCTTTCCCGTATTCACTTTTCTCTTGGTGGCATTCATGAAAAAATTTATCCCATTTGTTATTTTAACCTCTTCCCTATTTTCTCTCAGTGCCTGTGGTGAAGAAACTGCACAGACTGAAAAAACTGCAGAGCCTAAGCAGACAGAGCAAACGCTCGGAAAACAGGAAAATACTGCAACCCCGATGCAAGATAATCAGCAGACAGGTGAAGCTAGTGAGCCAAAATCAGCAGAGCAACTGTGGCAGGAAAGCCAGCAATTAAGCAAGGACGTTTGGGAAAAAAGCAAAAAATCCGGTAAGCAGTTATTGGACAAAAGCATACAGAAAAGCAATGAAATATTGCAGGAAAGTAAGCAAACCAGCGATGAATTATGGCAATCCACCAAAGAACATTCACAGGAGATTTGGGTTGATACTAAAGAAAGCAGCGCTGAAGTATGGAATGACGTGAAAGATAGCAGTGAAGAGGTTTGGCTGGATGGTAATAAAGCGCTTGAAACACTGCTCAAAACAAAAGAGCAGGAAAATGAATCAGAGAAAAAAACAGAGAGCACAACAGATTTAGCCGATGATGAGACTTAAATAGGTGCTTACTTTTGTTCCAGTTAACAGTTTTATTTGAAATATGAACAAAAAAACGTCAAACAAACTGGAACAGAAAAAGAATTATTGACACTTCAACCGACATAAAGCAAAATCACCTCGCTTTCAACAGCAAAGAAAATAACGCTCGCTTAACTCAGTTGGTAGAGTGCCGCCATGACATGGCGTAGGTCACTGGTTCGAGTCCAGTAGCGAGCACCATTTTCTTATTTTATACCATCCCATAACGTCCAAAATAAAAATAATATC
>DATCZZ010000266.1:0-2274 GCA_036525635.1 Psychromonas sp.
AAACCTTCAACTTCCAGCATTATGATGGCCTCTCGCACCACAGTGCGGCTGACGTCCATCGTTTCAGAAATTAACCGTTCAGCGGGAAGTCGATCACCAACTGCATAGCGACCGTCTGCAATCTGCTTTTTTAATTCAGCGGCAATTTTTTGATAAAGACGTTTTGTTTCAAATTCAGCCATTGTTACCTCATTGATGCTCAATTAATGCCCAAGGTATTACCGAGCTGCATAGAAAAACCAGATATATAAGTTGTTATACCAAATTAAAAAAAATGAGCAACAACTGGCTACTGTTATTGCCCATTTTTGCTGTGGTGGCTGTTAACGCATACCAAAGAGATGTGGCAGGAAAAGACTAATTTCAGGCACATAGGTTACCAAGGCCAAACACACTAATAACGCCACAAAGAAAGGCATCATCGGGCGGATCAGCGATTGTAATTTCACCCCTGCAACAGAACAACCGATAAACAGTGCGCTGCCAACGGGGGGGGTACATAAACCAATACACAGGTTAAAGATCATCATAATACCAAAGTGCACCGGATCCATACCCAGATCTGTCGCAATGGGTAAAAAGATTGGGGTAAAGATAAGCACTGCCGGCGTCATATCCATAAACACGCCGACGATTAATAGAATGATATTGATAATCAGTAAAATAATGATCGGGTTTTCAGAGACATTCATCAAAGCATCACTGATCAGATAGGGAATATCAGCATTGGTCATGGTCCAGGACATGCCTATTGAGATACCAATCAGCAGTAAAACAATGGAGGTAGTGACCACTGAATCCAGCATGATTTTCGGTAACTGGTTGATTTTAACTTCACCATAAATAAAGACAGAAAGTATCAGGGTATAAACCACTGCGATTGCCGATGCTTCCGTTGCTGTAAATATTCCTCCCAGAATACCACCCATCACAATGATCACTAGTAACATACTTGGTAGAGCGTCCCAGAAGGCCTTAAGAACTTGTGCAAAGCTAGGGCGAGCTTCAACGGGATAACCACGGCGTTTGGCAATCACAGTTCCCACGACCATAAGGGATAATCCCATTATGATACCGGGAAGGTAACCAGCCATAAACAGACTGGCAACGGAGATACCGCCTGCTGTGAGAGCATAGATAATCAATACATTGGAAGGCGGAATTAATAAGCCGGTGATACATGATGTCACATTCACCGCAGCGGAATAAGAGGGATCATAGCCTGCTTTTTTTTGCAGGGGAGCCATGGTACCACCCACCGCTGCCGCCGCGGCAACTGCCGAACCTGAGATCGAACCAAACATCATATTTGCCATCACGTTAACATGCGCTAAGGAGCCAGGCATGCGTCCGACGAGTATTTGTGAAAAATTAATGAGACGCTGGGCGATGCCGCCACTGTTCATCAGTGTTCCCGCCAGAATAAAGAAGGGGATGGCTAACAGGGAAAAACTGTCCAAACCCGTTGCTACTTTTTGCGATATCACCGTCAGGATGACATCCAGTGGTAACATCACAGTGCCTGCGGCCAAGGTTGCTAAACCAATTGCAAAAGAGATTGGTACACCGGTAAAAACCAGCGCAAAAAAAGTGCCAAACATCACTATCGTTAAGGTCCAATCCATTAGATTTTCTCCCCTAAGGTGGCGCCGTTAACAGCGTTATCCTCTCTGAGCTCCAATATAGCTTCGAGAATAAAAAGTACTGAGTAATAAGTCATAATTAAACCTGCAAGTGGTAAAACAGCATAGACATAGGCTATGGGCAGTTGCATGGCAGGGGAAACCTGGCCAGAACTGGAAGCTTTAGTGACCAGAGTTATCCCTCCCCAGATCAGGGCACCGGATGAAAAAATCAAAATACAGATATTAATATAAATCTTATTTATCATTTTTTTCATGCCAGTTAAGTGTGCTGTAAAAAGATCAATACAAAGGTGTCTCTGTGCGCCAACAGTGTAAGCCGCCCCTAATAGGCCAACCCAGATCATGCAGAATCGTGCAATTTCATCTGTTAAGGTGCTGGGGGCATTTAGCACGTAACGGCTAAATACCTGCCAGACGACACATACCACTAAGATACTCATAACAACAATAGAAAAGCCGGCAATGATTCGATCAATGGGTCTTTTAAATTTTTCGAGACGCATACATTTTTTCTCCTAAAAGTGGCAGCCATGTGGGCTGCCATGGTACTTAGTTATTTACCAGCAGACTCAATTTCAGCAAGCCATTTAGCCTTGATTGGGTCTTGACGGAAATCATCGTACAGTGG
>DATCZZ010000267.1:0-12028 GCA_036525635.1 Psychromonas sp.
TGGGCTTGGACGGCAGTTTTGGTCATCAGAATAGTGAGCGCTCGTTATTGAGTCAAGGTGCGCAAATCATTACCCCTGTATTATCTCCCCTGGGAGTTACCCAGGATAACTGGCCTGCCACGGTGGGTATCGTTACCGGATTATTTGCTAAAGAAGCGGTGGTTGGTACATTAAATAATTTGTACTCCTCGCAAGCCGAAGAAGAAGAGGAGCAACTAACACTGCTGGAAAAACTAAACGAAGCAGTTCAAACCATTCCTGAAAATTTAATGGGGCTTAATGTCAGTGATCCGCTCGGCTTAGATGTGGGTGATGTGGCTGATTTGGAAGTTGCTGCTGCAGAACAGGGGGTTGATCTGACTATTTATAGTAATATTAAAAAGGCGTTTGTCAGTAAAGAAGCGGCATTTGCTTACCTGCTGTTTATCTTGCTGTATGCTCCCTGTGCAGCAGCGCTGGGCGCAATTGTGCGTGAAGTTGGCAGTAAGTGGGCTAAGTTTATTGCGCTTTGGTCAACAGCAGCGGCTTATATTGTATCGGTTGCTTATTATCAAATTGCGACATTTTCAATGCAGCCTTCGAGTAGTCTTATCTATTTAGCTGTATCTGTGCTGATAATTTTATCTGTGGTATACCTGTTAAAACGCAAAGGCAATGTACTCGCTGAAATAAAAGTGCAGGCGGTTTGATTATGATTTTATACTCGATAATTGATTATATTAAAAATGCCGGGCGGGTTGAAGAAGGGAAGTTACTTAAACACTTTCACATAAGTCAACAGGGACTGGAGCCGATGATGGCGGTGTTATTAAAGCGCGGTAAAATTAAAAAAACGATTAATAACCGGGGAGAGAAGCTTCCACCTGAAATTTATTATAGTTGGTCAGAAAAGCAACAAATTCCAATACTGACAGTTGTTTAATTAGAAGAATGGATTTTCAATCTGGCAAAGTATTTTTATTTGTTGCTTTCGCGCTGGCTAAATCTATTTAACCTTTGTACAATCCTTCTCCTAATTTTGACGATGCTTGGCATTGTTCAGTATTTTATTGTTGTTAACGAGGCTTTCATGAATATTAAAAAAGTAAACCTATTGGATTTGAACCGCGAAGGTTTACGGGCGTTTTTTGTTGAATTAGGCGAAAAACCCTTTCGTGCAGAGCAAGTGATGAAATGGATTTATCACTATGGTTGCGATGATTTTGAACTGATGACTAACGTCAATAAAAAATTACGCGAAAAATTAAAAGAGCGTGCAGAAATTGTCGCGCCACAAGTCAAAGTCGAGCAGCGCAGTAATGATGGCACCATAAAATGGGCGATGACGGTTGGAGATCAGGAAGTAGAGACCGTTTATATCCCAGAAAAAGAACGCGCAACCTTATGTGTCTCTTCACAGGTCGGGTGTGCATTAGCATGCAATTTCTGCTCTACTGCACAGCAGGGATTCAACCGTAATTTAACGGTCAGTGAAATTATCGGTCAGGTCTGGCGCGCCGCTAAAATCATCGGCGTAATGGGTGAAAGTGGCAAGCGTCCTATCACTAATGTGGTCATGATGGGCATGGGTGAACCATTACTTAACCTTAATAATCTTGTCCCTGCTTTGGAATTGATGTTGGATGATTGGGGGTATGCCCTTTCAAAACGCCGGGTTACTGTTTCAACTTCTGGTGTTGTACCTGGACTTGATATTTTAGGTGATCGTATTGATGTGGCTTTAGCAATCTCTTTGCATGCTGCCAATGATAAATTACGTTCGGAAATGATGCCGATTAATGATAAATACAATATTGCGGATTTCCTGGCGGGAGTGAAGCGTTACATCGATAAATCCAATGCCAACCGCGGCAAGGTGACTGTAGAGTATTTACTGCTGGACCATTATAACGATTCTACTGATCAAGCGCATGAATTAGCAGAACTGCTTAAAGATACGCCTTGCAAGATAAACCTTATTCCCTTTAATCCGTTTCCTGGTAATGAGTACCAAAAACCCAGCAACAGTCGTGTGGATCGCTTTAATAAAGTGTTAATGGAATATGGTCATACCGTAATAGTACGCAAAACACGGGGAGATGATATTGATGCAGCCTGCGGTCAGCTTGTCGGAGATGTCATTGATCGTACAAAACGTACCATGAAAAAACGGTTGCAGGGTGAAAATATCGTCATTAACGAGCTGTAATGATAATAATAGAGTTAAATGTTGGAATTGCAGGCAAGAGAAGCTGATCTAAGTTCCATCAAGGTAATAAAAGGGATGAAAGGCTGAGTATTTTCATTCACAATGTGCTTAACGCGTTTGTGGATATTGCTCGTTAGTATTTTGTTACATTGATCTCTTAGATAAGTTCGCGCCATTTTGAGGAATATATGCACCAACTATTTGTTTCTATTTTATTATTGTTATTTTTGTCAGCTTGTACCGCGACTGAAACTACTACCACTACAAAAAATGCTACAACTGGTCAGAAATTGGCCTTCGACCCAAAAAGTGCGGCCGAGATACGTGTCAAGCTAGCTATACTCTATATAGAAAAGAAACAGATGCAGCAGGCGAAAGAAAATCTTGAAAAAGCCTTAGAGTACCAGCCTAAAGATGCCGATATCTATCGTGTTTTTGCTTATTATTATCAAAAAGTCAATGAAAATGATAAAGCGGAACAACTGTATAAAAAATCTTTATCCTTAGATCGCAAAAATTCCGATACTTATAATAATTATGGTGCCTTTTTATGTAAGCAGAAGCGTTACGAAGAAGCGGAAAAGGCATTTTTAACGGCCATTGAACAAACCAGCTATACAAATGTCGCGGATACCTATGAGAATGCGGGATTGTGTGCCGAAGAGATAAAGCATCTCGATAAGGCCTTATTCTATTATCAATACGCACTTTCCCATAATCCTAATAAATTGTATTTGAACCTTTTTCTGGCAAAGATAAATATCTCGCAAAAAAATTATAGAGAAGCGCAGTTAAACCTATTTAATTACCAAAAACAAAATGGACACTCTGCCGAAAGTTTATGGCAGTGGATCCGTTTAAGTTACGCCACCGAAAAAAGTGCAAGCCTTAATAAATACGCGGCACTGTTATTGGAAAAATTCCCAGAATCACATCAAGCATTAGATTATTTAAATCATGAATACTATGAATAACGAACCCCAAAAAATTATGAACCCGTTAGGCCTCGCATTACATAATGCCAGATTAGAGGCTTCATTATCTGTTGAAGAGGTTGCCGAACGTTTAAATTTAGGCGGGACTGCCGTCAGGGATTTAGAAGGTGATATAACGGCTTTAATTGAAAGTGGCAAATATGCGCCGATTTACCTGCGTGGCTACCTTGCCAATTACGCAAAATTAGTTGGTTTAAAATCGATTGCTGAGTTTGTCGAGTACCAGCAACTTGCAAAATCTCAAAAGCCGGAAAGCGGTTTGAAGGCAACAGCAAGTACGGCGCCTGTCAGGAAAAAGAAATTTATCCCGCTGTGGTTTTTATTTATGTTGCTGCTGATTGCCGTTGCAGCGGGCATAGCTAACCAGTTCGGCTTTTTAAGTACTGGGCAATCTGCAGGTATTGAAGCTGAAGCGCTATCAGAAACTGACCTAAATGAAGAAAATAAACCTTTTAATCCGTTACTTATTAACAAAGAGGCTTTCCCTGAAGCAGAAGAGATCACCTATAGTGCTGCCGTTGAACAAAATGAACTGCTTGAACTGGCTGAAAATATTGACGATAGCGGGCCAATAGGTAATGAAGAGACAGCGCCAATAGCAGCCAGTGAAGAGCAGCTAAATGCAGACGCTAATGCTGCAGATGTTATCAATAATTCCCAGGATGAAGTGCTTAAACCTAGCGAGGTAGATTTAGACGCTAACGCTGCAGATGTTATCAATAATTCCCAGCCTGCAGCGCAAAAAACAGTTGGCAGTGAACCCCTCACCTTATCTTTTACAAAAGATTGCTGGACTGAAATAGTTGATGCAAGCGGTAAACGTCTCGCTTTTGGCCTTTACAAAGAGGGGGTTGTTTTAGCAATCGAAGGGTTTACCCCCTTTAAACTAAAATTAGGTGATCCGAGCGCAGTTGCAATAAACTATCAAGGTAAAACCATCGACCGTACTTTTGTCGCGGGACGTCCGGCGCACTTTTATATCCCGGAGTAAAGCTTGCAACTGATTGTTTTTAAAGCAGTCGTCTATTAACAAAGAGTATAAAGTATTATGAGCCATTCTTCTTCAATCATACGCCGTGAATCAAAACAGATCATGGTTGGTAGCGTTCCTGTTGGTGGAAACGCACCCATTACCGTGCAATCGATGACCAATACTTTAACCACGGATGTTGCTGCAACAGTTGCGCAGATAAAACGCCTGGAGGCTGTTGGTGCGGATATTGTCCGTGTTTCAGTACCTACCATGAATGCAGCAGAAGCCTTTAAAGAGATTAAAGCATTAACCAATATTCCACTGGTTGCTGATATCCATTTCGATTATCGTATCGCGCTTAAAGTGGCGGAATACGGCGTTGACTGTTTGCGGATTAACCCCGGTAATATAGGTAATGAACGACGTATCCGCAGTGTGGTTGACTGTGCCCGGGATAGTAATATTCCAATTCGTATTGGTGTAAACGGCGGTTCACTGGAAGTGGATATCCAGGAAAAATATGGCGAGCCCACTGCACAAGCGCTGGTTGATTCTGCGTTACGGCATGTTGATATTTTAGACCGCCTTAATTTTGATCAATTTAAAGTGAGTGTAAAAGCCTCCGATGCACTGTTAGCGGTTGAATCATATCAATTACTTGCAAAACAAATCATTCAGCCTCTGCACTTAGGGATCACCGAGGCAGGCGGGTTGCGCAGTGGTTCAGTTAAATCAGCAGTTGGTTTAGGTATGTTGCTAGCGCAAGGTATAGGCGATACGCTGCGGGTATCATTGGCGGCTGACCCGGTTGAAGAGATTAAAGTTGGTTTTGATATTTTAAAATCATTACGTATTCGTAGCCGGGGCATTAATTTTATCGCCTGCCCAACCTGTTCGCGTCAGGAGTTCGATGTTATATCTACGGTTAATGCATTGGAAGAGCGTCTTGAAGATATTATTATGCCTATGGATGTTTCTATTATTGGTTGCGTGGTAAATGGCCCGGGTGAAGCATTAATTTCTGATTTAGGGATCACCGGGGGGAAAAACAAAAGCGGTTTTTATGAAGATGGCGTGCGTCAGCGTGAACGCTTCGATAATAACAACGTGATTGATCAACTGGAAGCGAAAATTCGAGCGCGTGTCAGCCGCTTTGATCAGAAAAATATTATCGTTAAAGGTTAAGGTTCCCCCAAACGTTTTACTTAAGCCTGTTATTTTTAAAGAATAACAGGCTTTTTTATTTGATATTAGAAATTAGCCGAGAAACCTTGCTGTATGGTTTCATCTAATCTGAAAAGTCCTTATAATGGCTCACTATTTTATTATCAACTGTATTCGGAAATCATTGTGGCAATAAAGATCCAAGCAATTCGTGGCATGAACGATACCCTTCCTGAACAAACACCTGTTTGGCAAAAATTAGAGACATTATTTAGACAAGTGGTTAGCAGCTATGGCTACTCTGAAATTCGCATGCCAATTGTTGAAAACACCAATCTTTTTAAGCGCTCAATCGGCGAAGTCACTGATATCGTTGAAAAAGAGATGTATACTTTTGCGGATCGTAACGGCGATAGCTTAACCCTTCGCCCTGAGGGGACTGCATCCTGTGTGCGTGCCGGGAACGAGCACGGTTTATTATATAATCAAGAACGCCGTTTGTGGTACACCGGCCCTATGTTCAGGCATGAACGCCCACAAAAAGGTCGCTACCGTCAGTTTCATCAATTTGGGGTAGAGGCCTTCGGCATTGCCAGCGCAGACATTGATGCGGAAGTGATCCTGCTTTCTGCCCGTTTATGGAAATATCTTGGCATAGATCAACAGGTCGAATTGCAGCTGAACTCTTTAGGCTCTAACGAAGCGCGAGCCTCATATAAAGATGCGCTGGTTGAATACTTGTCTGCGCATGTTGAGCAGTTAGACGAAGACAGCAAGCGTCGCATGACCAGCAACCCGTTACGAGTTCTTGACAGTAAAAACCCGGAAGTGCAGGCGTTATTAGTGAATGCGCCAAAACTTTCTGAATATCTTGATGACGAATCAGTTGAACACTTTGCCACATTACAAAAATATCTTGATGCGGCAGGTATTAAGTACGTTATTAATGAGCATTTAGTTCGTGGTTTAGATTATTACAACCGTACTGTATTTGAGTGGGTGACCAATAGTCTGGGTGCCCAGGGGACGATTTGTGCGGGTGGCCGATACGACGGACTGGTTGAACAGCTTGGCGGTAAAGCAACGCCTGCAGTCGGTTTTGCGATGGGACTTGAAAGAATCATCTTAATGTTGGAAACCCTTGCATTAAACGATGATGTCAAAAAAGATGTTGATATATATAGTGTATTAGTTGGTGATGGTGCGGATATTGCCGGGTTTAAGGTTGCCGAACTGATTCGGACTGAATTAGCGCAGATAAAAATGATGCACCATTGTGGTGGCGGCAACTTTAAAAAACAGATGAAACGTGCTGATAAAAGCGGTGCACGTTTAGCTCTGATTATTGGTGAAGATGAATTGGAGAGTGGCTGCGTCACAATTAAAGACTTACAAGGCAAGTATGAGCAACAAAGCGTTGCAATCGATGAGCTAACTAAGGTATTACCTATTTATTTTTAAGCAAACGTATTGAATAGACCCAACCTAGTTGCAGATGCAAGTAGGTTGGGTATTACATTATCTTCAAAAATTTATAACAAGGAATAACAAGTGGTCGATATTATCGAAGGTTACGAAACAGAAGAGCAGCAAGTTGATGCCATTAAAAAATGGTGGAAAGAAAACGGCAATACATTAATCATCGCTGCAATTGTTGGTTTAGCCGGCCTTTGGGGCTGGCGTTTTTATAACGAGTCAGTGATCAGCGCTCAAGAGGAAGCATCGCAGGCTTATGCGGACGTGTTAGTTAAATTTGAAAAAGTGGGTGGTGAAGCGGGAATTGCTGAGCTTAAAGCTTTTATTGCAGATAACCAAGACAATAACTACGGCGTATTAGCTGCATTTTTACTCGCTAAAGAAGCGGTTGTGCAAAAAGATTTTGCGCTTGCTAAGGCGCAATTTGTGCAACTGCAATCGCAGAATAAATATGCGCCGCTTAATGCTGTGATTAATTTACGTTTGGCGCGTGTGGAAGCTGAACTTGGTGAATATGCCGAAGCGCTGCAAACACTGGCATTAATTACCGATACCAGTTTTTTAGCTAAAGCGAACCAAGTTAAAGGTATGATCTATTTAAAACAGGGTGAGCTGGAAAAAGCACGCTCAGCTTTTCAGGATGCAGTAAATGCAAGCCAGGGAAATATTGATCCGGTTTTACAATTACAATTTGATGATCTTGCCAGCGCGGACGATGCGGTGATCGCTGCGCCAATTCTTGACACTGAAAAATAGATTGAGATATCAGATGAAAAAATGGCTTAAACGCATTGCTGCTATTTCTGCAACAGCTTTTTTCTTAACGGGCTGTTCACTTTTGGATAATGAAACAGATGTGGTCGTCATGGCTGAGTTGCCTGTTTTTGAAGCATCTTATCAGCCCAAGATCGTTTGGCAGAAAAGTATTGGTGATGGTGTGGATAAATATTATTCACAGCTTCAGCCTGCAGCTGATTCAGAGGCTATTTATGCCGCTTCACGTGATGGCGAAGTGAAAGCATTTACCCTTGATGGTCAGAAATTGCTTTGGTCCAATAATTTTGATGAACTTGAAAATAACCTATTAAATCGTTCTGCACGTTTTTCCGGTGGTATTACGCTGGCGGTGGATACTTTATTCATCGGTACTGAAAATGCGCAAGTTTTAGCCATTGATAAATACACCGGCAAGTTAAAATGGTTAACCGAAGTAAGCGGCGAAGTGCTGGCTAAACCTGCTTATGAAAATGGCAAGGTAGTTGTCCATACCAGCCGAGGCGATCTTATTGCGCTGGACAGCGTTACCGGGGAGTCACTCTGGATCCTTTCTAATAAACAGCCAAATTTAACCTTACGCAGTAGCTCCGCACCTTCAATTGCGCAGGGGGGGGTTATTTATGGCCGTGCAGACGGTTTTGTGTCCGCGGCCTTGCTGGAAACAGGTCAGGCATTGTGGCAACTGCCGATAGCCCGTCCTTACGGCGCGACTGAACTGGATCGTATTGTCGATGCCGATACGCAACCGATAATATCCAACGGTGTGGTTTATGCATTGGCTTATAATGGCAATTTGGTGGCTATCGATCTGCTTAGAGGTGAAGAACTGTGGTCACGTCCGTATTCCGGCTATAGCGATATTACCCTATCGGGAAATACGCTTTATTTAACGGATTATCGCGGATATGTGTATGCTGTTGACCGTCGCTCCGGCGATCAGATTTGGGTCAATGAGCAACTTTCCTACCGTAATGTGACCGGTGTCACCGTCGCTAATCAGTATATTGTTGTGGGTGATGGGGAAGGTTACCTGCACTGGATGGATCGTGATAGCGGTGAATTTGTCGCGCAGCAACAAATTGATTCTAAGGGATTGTATAAAGCGCCATTGGCGACGGAAACGCATCTCTATTTACAGTCTCGCGGCGGTAAATTGGTTGCCATTGAAAAACCATCGATAAATGTAGAATAATTCCTTAAATTTTTACTGTATACTAACTGCCCCCCACATTTATTGTGGAGGGGCTTTTTTTGTTTTATAGGATTGAAATATGTTACCAGTTGTCGCCCTAGTTGGCCGCCCAAATGTGGGTAAATCAACTTTGTTTAACCGCTTAACTCGTACTCGTGATGCATTAGTCGCGGATTTTCCAGGTTTGACGCGAGATCGTAAATACGGTCAGGCGAAAATCGACGAACAAGAATTTATTGTTATTGATACTGGTGGTATTACTGGTGATGAGGAGGGCATTGATGCCCTAATGGCCGGTCAGTCTCTGCAAGCAATTGATGAAGCCGATGCCGTTTTGTTCCTGGTTGACGCGCGGGCGGGTTTAACCGTCGCAGACGAAGCTATCGCTGAGCATTTGCGTAAACAAGATAAAAAAGTATTTATTGTCGCTAACAAAACAGACGGCGTTGATGCTGATTCTGCCTGTGCCGAGTTTTATGCCCTTGCTCTGGGTGAAGTGTATCAAATTGCGGCCGCACACGGTAAAGGTGTGCGCCAGATGATTGAAGTTGCTCTGGATGGCTTTTTTGAAGATGCCCAGCCAGAAGCCGAGTTTTCCGATTCAGAAACTGGACTTGAATTCAGCGATGAAGATGAAGATGCCCTGCAAAAAGAGCAGGAACGTTTGGCCGCGCTGCCCATTAAACTGGCTTTAATTGGCAGGCCTAACGTCGGGAAATCGACCCTTACCAATCGCATTTTAGGTGAGGAGCGTGTTCTTGTGTACGATATGCCCGGCACAACGCGCGATAGTATTTACATCCCGATGACCCGGGATGATCGGGAATATATTCTTATAGATACCGCCGGTGTGCGTAAGCGTAAAAAAGTGAATGAAACGGTTGAAAAATTTTCTGTTATCAAAACATTAAAAGCGATAGAAGACGCTAATGTTGTTTTATTGATTATTGATGCACGAGACGGTATTTCTGACCAGGATTTAAGTTTGTTAGGCTTTACACTTAATGCCGGGCGTTCTTTAGTTATTGCCGTCAATAAATGGGACGGTATGACTGAATACGACAAAGAACGCGTTAAAAGTGAACTAGACCGTCGTTTAGGTTTTATCGATTTTGCTAAAATTCATTTTATTTCAGCCCTGCACGGAACTGGGGTCGGCCACTTATACGAGTCGGTTGAAGAAGCCTATGACTCTTCGACAAAACGTATCTCCACCTCCATTTTGACGCGTATTATGAACATGGCGACAGATGACCATGAGCCCCCTATGGTGGGCGGACGCCGTGTTAAATTGCGTTATGCGCATGCGGGCGGATATAATCCACCGCTTATTGTTATTCATGGTAATCAGGTAAAAAAATTAGCGGACTCTTACAAACGTTATTTAATGAATTACTTCCGTCGCTCTTTAGGTATTATGGGCACGCCTATCCGAATTGAATTCAGAGAAGGCAGTAACCCTTTTGAAGGGCGCCGTAATAAGCTGACACCTAATCAGATGTACAAGCGCCAGCGTATGATGAAGTTTCACAAAAAAGGAAAATGATGATGGAATTGAAATGTCCTAAATGTGATCACGAAGTGGTCAGCAGCGGCACCCAAAAACGCCATTGCCCAGCATGCAACAGTGACTTTAAATTACACGCCGCATGCGATAAGTGCGGTGAGGAATTAGAGCGTCTGCAGGCATGCGGAGCCGTGAATTTCTGGTGCAATAAGTGCAATGAACTGAAAAGCAAATCCACAGCTATTTACACATTAGTGGAAGAATCATAATCATCATTTTTTATGGTGTTGCCTATAAAAAGGCTTAATCAAAAGATTAAGCCTTTTGGGGCTGAATTAACTACTTGTAGGAAGCCGGTTTTTCTCGGCAACTATTTGGAAAACACGATTTACCTGTTTTACACCATCAACTTTACGGGTAATCTCTGTGGCATGATCCGACATCACCTGCGTTACTCTGCCAATTAAAAATACTTCAGAATTCTCTGTTATCACCTTGATTTTAAGGGGGTTTACATACTCATCGGCAGTAAGCTGGCTTTTAACTTTGGTGGTGATCCAACTGTCTTTACTTTGCTGGGCAAAACCAATCGGCCGTCCGACCCTTAATTGGTTATAAATACCTTTGGCATTTTTAAGAGTGTTTAATTGTGTTTCTATCTTTCTGCTTAATTGCGCGTCACTAACTTGACCTATCAGCAGTAAATAACCGCTATTGGTGATCAAGTTAATACGGATATTTTCATTATTAATGTTAAGTTCTGTAATTTTATCTAAAGCCTCCATAGATAAAGAATCGTCACTTAGCTGCTGAGAAATAGTGCGTTCATCGCTGCTGACTGCCACGGCCGTGCCGGCTGCAACAATTAAGCCACCGGCACATCCCTGCAGAAGTGTTAAAAGGGAGACAAGAAAGAGGGTTGTTACTATTTTTTGCATATTAATCCTTATTGCTGAGGGAAAAGCTGCTGATCAATCAAGTCACTCAAGCAGTTAATTACCAATAGATGAATCTCTTCAATGCGTGAGCCTTTGTCACTTGGCGCTCTAATTTCTATGTCATCAGAGCCTAATAAACCGGCGAGTTCACCACCATCAACTCCATTTAATGCAATGATTTGTAAATTATTGCTCAGTGCGGTTTCTACCGCTTTAATTAAATTACGGCTATTACCGCCATGACTGATAACCAGCAATATATCGCCATCCTGAGAAAGTGCGGCGATCTGTTTCGCGTAAATTTCATTAAAATGACTATCTGTGGCAATGGCTGACAGTAAAGCTGAATCCGCTGTAATAGCGATGGCTGGAAGAGAGGGACGTTCCTTCTCATATTTATTGAGCAGATGAGAAGCAAAAATCTGCGCCAAAGCGGCCGCGCCACCATTGCCGCAAACAAGTATTTTATTACCTCTGATCAGTGTTTCACTTAACAGAATTGCTGCTTTTTCTATTAATTCCGGGAGCGCCTCTGCTGCAACGATTGAGGTTTGAATGCTCTCGGCAAAGTGTGCGTGAATTTTTTCATTTATCATTTTGTTGTATCATCTTATTCTTGAAAAGCATTTTTAATCCAAGCTTGGGTTGTCGGTTCGCTGCCGATAGCAACAGCATCAAAGCGGCAAAAAGGTTCATTATCCAAGGTGCTCAAATAATGTTTTGCCGTGGTAATTATTTTGCGTTGTTTGCTGTTATTAATGGAAGCAAATGCACCACCAAAATTACTGTTTTTTCTATAGCGTACTTCAATAAAAACC
>DATCZZ010000268.1:0-3485 GCA_036525635.1 Psychromonas sp.
GAAGGCCTTTGCCGGGTGCGCAAGGCCATCCCTATACTTCCCGAAAACACGCGGATCAGCAAGCCTATTACCCCCTTTATTCCTGATGGCTTTCATGCTCTAACAGAGCGGCAAACATCTCCCCAAGTTGTTTATCTTTAGCGATGATTGCTCTTAATTTATCAATGTTCAACCAGACCAATTCAACGGGAGTAATGGCTTTTGCACTGTTATTATAATGATTGGTTAAAAAGGCATAAATACCAATCATCGCACCCGCTTCAACAATCTCTTCATGGGTTTTACTTATTAAGGAGACCTTGCCGTGCAGAATCAATGCGATAGAAGTTGCGTTTCTTTTTTGGCGGAAAATAAGCTCATCAGTATTGTAGATTTGTCTTTGTGCTAATCGGCCCAGCTGTACCAGGGTTTTCTCTCTAATCCCTTTTGCCCAGGGCATTGATGCCAGCAATTTACTGATCTCTTTGGCACTGACGATATGGGGAGGCTGTTTTAAGTGGATTAATTTATATTCGATCTCTGCAGTTAGTTTTTTTGCTTCATTATCACTGAATACCCCCTGGCTGATTAAATCATGCAGGTATACTCTTTCCAAGTTAAGCAGTAAACGATGGGCAGTATGGGTTTCCAGGCTGTAGGAGAGCTCCGGAAAATTCTCTCTCAGTTTTTGAATATGCAGGCGGGTTTGTTTTTTGTTGTCTTCAATTTCCTGCTCGACTAATTGCGTATCCTGCTCTGCAGTGGATAGCGAATGCAGGTGTTTTTGTATCTCCTCCTGCGCTTGAATAAAACCGCGCGCGGTATCATAACTTAATGCCAAGCGTTCAAATGAAATATTCACCACAATCTGATTCAAAAAGGGGACGTGATAAAACCAGCGTATATAACTTGGTGTTTTCCAAAATTCAAAAAGCGCCTTGCGCGGCGCAATTGCAGCGTTACTATCTAAAGCAACTTCAACCGCAGTGACTAATTGAGTGGTTGCCTGCCCGGTTAATAGCCCCTGATTAAATTGCGACCAGTAAAACTGTTTTTCAGTTTCTAATAGGCGTTTGCGAAAGGCGATAACCTGATCGGCATCCATTACTGTATTGCTGGGCTGATCTTGATTTAGCGGATTGCTTAAGGCTTTCCAGTCGGCTCGCAGCAGAAATTCATTCTTTTGCAGGACGGGTAATTCATCTAATAAACGTTGTTTAATGCTTTGTTGTGCTTTGATCAGGCTGGCCTGTTTCGCCGGGGATAATCTGTCTAAGCCGAAATACCTTAGGAGCAGGGTCATAGTGCTGGCGTTAATGACAATAGTTAATACCACAATGCCTGCCGTTAAAAACAAAATTTGGTCACCGAGCTCTTTTGCTAAGAGGGTGTCTTGAGCAATGATCAATGCTAATGCTAAGGCAACGGCACCACGTAAACCACCCCATATTAAAACGATTGCTTTGCCTTTGTTGATACCGGCGCGTTGTAATACCGGCATAAAGATAAATACTGAAACAGCCCGTATAATTTGAATGCCAATATACAAAATAACCAAGGTCATCCACCACTCCGCCACATCTAAACGGATGCGTGATGCGATGATAATACCCACTAAAATAAAAATAAGTGTGTTGGCAATATGCGCCATCATTTCCCAGAAATGATGTAAGAAAGTAGCAACTTCAGGTGAAATGCGGGTCCGGCCTATACCCGCAACCAGCAGGCCTAGGGTGACCACCGCCACGACCCCGGAAACATGGAATACATTTTCGGCAATAAAGTAGGAGATATAAGCAGCGGAAATGGTGAGTGTGATTTCAATGATCGCCTGATTAAATAAACGTCCTATCCAAA
This sequence comes from Psychromonas sp., assembly GCA_036525635.1. Lineage (GTDB taxonomy): Bacteria > Pseudomonadota > Gammaproteobacteria > Enterobacterales > Psychromonadaceae > Psychromonas. The sequence continues at coordinate 1,837 of DATCZZ010000268.1, forward strand.
ATAAAAAGATTCCCCCCACTGCTAAACCGGTAAAGAGCCCCAAGAAGACCACTGCGATAAAGTTGCCGGAGACGGCTATAAGATTAAAATTAGCGTCCTCACCCAGGGTTAATAAACCATAAAACAGGCTGAAGAAGACGATTGCAGTACCATCATTTAATAATGATTCTCCTTCAATCAAAGTTTCTAAACGTTTTCTTGAACTGATCTCTTTTAATAATGATACAACCGCAACAGGATCGGTTGCGCTAATCAGGGCGCCAAACAGAAAACAGACAGTCCAGGACCATTGCCAGGGAAAAAAATAGAAGGCTAACACTGCGGTTAAAGCCGTGGAGAGCATTAATCCCGGCACAGCCAATACGGTAATCTGAGTGAGCATGCGCCTAAACAGGTGAGCATTCATGGCAAATGCGGATTCAAAAATCAGCGTGGGTAAAAATAATAATAAGATAAGGTGAGGATCAACCTGCGCCAAATTTGTTAGTGCGATGCTCAATTCCGGCAAATTAGCCTGCATGTGAACGGTACGGCTGTACAGGCCAAGGCCTAACCCCGCGAGCAGTAAAATGACACTGTAAGGTGAGTTGAGGATTTTGGAGGCGGATTTTATCACAGCACCAAGTAGTAGGGATAAAATCACAAAGATCACAATTAATATATTGCCCTCTACATGCATATCTTAATCCTTGGGAAAATTGAATGTTATCTACATAAATCTCTCAGCAACCTTGCTGGTTGAAACTAACAACACGCATTTTATTATGTAGATTAAGTTTCAGTTTAGTTCATCGGAGGCTGGCGGGAGGCTAGAGGGGCAAAAAAACATAAAAAACGTTATCTCGGAGGAAGCTGCTGTTATTGCTTTAATCCTTTAAATTAGAAGATGTTATCATTGATTATCAGCGGCAGGGTTGAGCAGGTAGATATGCGGAATAATATCAGACAGACAAGTTATCTAGGCGGAAGGCAAAAAACGCTCCGGAGAGCGCTTTTCTAAACACTAAGATTGTGTATCAGATTCAGTGTTGGGAGTGCGTTCATTTGCTTCACGGACTTTTAAAGAACGCTCTTGGAACTCAAATTCATTCAATGCCTTAATGGCATTCTGCGCATCTTTTTCCGGCATTTCGACGAAACCAAAACCACGACGTTTACCTGTATGTTTGTCTTTCATTAAACGTACTGAAAGTACTTTGCCATGCTCAGAGAAAAGAGTACGTATCGCCATTTCGTTTGCCCGGTATGGTAAGTTACCGACATAAAGAGTGGTGGTGGCAAAATCACCTTCACTAATCTCTGTTTTTGGACTAGGGGATTTTTTTGCGCTTAGAAATTGAATTGCTATTCCGCTGGCTAATGCGCCAATTGCGAATAAAATTGCGCCATCAACTGTTAAGTTGAGCAGTTTAATAACAGCAAAACCAACAATAGCAATGACAACAGAAAGCAACACGGGTGTGTTTGATTTCATAATAAAATAACCTCAAAGATAAATAGGAAAAATAATGAGTGTGCATATACCAATATTATAAATTAAGTTGTTACTTATCGAACTCTGCGTATTGCTTTAATGGCAGCTTAATTGGCAATGATAGCAGCATCTAGAAGCGATCTTTTCCAGGGGGCTTAACCAGTAATACTTAATT
>DATCZZ010000269.1:0-4110 GCA_036525635.1 Psychromonas sp.
GTTCCTAATTCTGCCGAACGAACGGGAAAATAATAAAACCGGCTGCTAATAGACATTAAAGTCGATTTTTGTAACCTGTCTACCTGCTCAATACCATCACCAATACCGCTATAAACAGCTGGTTCGTTTGCTGTCACTAACTTAACAATGTCTTGCTTGCGGTAGGGTTCAAATTTAACAGGAATCCCGGTATCCTCTGACCAGGCATGCCAGAAATCTGCAAATACCCCCTGAACACCCTGCTTAGGATCAAACCCCGAATAGGGCATATTTTCGGCTAAAAAAACAGTGATTATTTTAGGCCTCATCGATTCCTTCAAGGCCCCCTGAGCTGGGTTTAAAAACAACAGAAAAAATAGAGGAAAAAGTGAAGGCAATTTCAGCATATGGCTCTCTAAGGCAGAATGAACAACAGATTTCATTCTAGCTTATCAATAAGTCTATGTTAATCAAAACTAAACAAATCCAAAGGAACTTGCTAACCTTCACAGTTTAAGATCCCAAAAAATTAAAATGCGCTTAGGGTAAATAATTACAACGCACTTCCTTGCCCCCCAAGTTCTTGTAACAGCTGACCTATTCTGTTCTGTACCGGCCAGCGTTTTTCACACCATAAAGGCGATAACAGCTGTTCTATTTTTGCAGTGGCAGAAATTCGATGGAATATAATGTCAGTTGGAGTATGACGAATCAAAGTGGCCGCACTTTGACTATATTGTTCTAAAGACAAGGTTTTTAAACGCCCTGCTTGCCAGGATTTTTCCATAATGGCCCCCCGCACGACGTGCAATGGGTGCAACTTTAATCCATCCACGCCAAGATCGGTAACCTTGCGCAATGTCTGCTGATAATCTATGTCACATTCGTTTGGTAAACCCAATATCAGGTGCGTGCATACTTTTATACCCCGAGAGCGCGCTTTTTGGCATACTGTCTGATATTCACTAAATCCATGGCCACGGTTAATACGTTTCAGTGTTTTATCATTGGCTGATTGCAAGCCTAATTCTAGCCAAACTTCATAACCTCTTAACGAATAACTACTAAGCAAGTTTAAGACCTCATCTGAGACACAATCAGGTCTGGTTCCCACACATAAGCCGACGATATTCTGGTTAAAGGTTGCTTGCTCATACAGCGAAGCGAGTTGCGATATCTCCGCATAGGTACTGGTATAGGCTTGAAAATAAGCCAGATATTTTTTGGCCTTATGGACAACTTCCGATGCTCGCGAGGTCAATTGTGCCGCAATTGACTGCTGCGCCTGACTTTCATCAGAGAATGCCGACACATTACAAAAGGTGCAGCCCCCCTTGCCCAAAGTGCCGTCGCGATTAGGGCAGGTAAAATTACCATGCAGGGTTAATTTATGTACTTTTTCACCATAACGTGTTTTTAGATCATGGCCTAATGTATTTATATACTGGGTTAATTGCATCTTGAAATTCTGATAATATAAAAAAGCCACTATACAGTGGCTTTTAAGAAATGTTTTGCGCTACCTTAACAAAAGCTAAAAAGCGAATGTAAAATCAGCCCAAAATTCAGCATCTTCATCAAGGTGTGCGGAGATCCCTACATTTTCGGCCAGCTCATAGCCGATATCAACAGTGCCTTTAAACTCCTTCACATTGACACCTTTTAACGCATAAGTATAACCAGGAGTAGCCCCCATCCAAAGTTCATTAGAGACGGAATAACGCAGCGCCGCTTCAACATCTAAATAAGTGGTGCTGTTAATGTCATTCCCCCACATCATGCCGATATTCATGGCTGGATAGAGTATAAATTGCTCATTTTTTAACGGTATTTTTTTAATTACACCAAACGAAGCTTTATCTACAGAGTTGTCTTTATACTCATCACTCCAGGTACTTTTAATCAGAAACCCAGTATTATTACGGCTATTAAAGGCCATATAATTCAGGTTGTAATAATCTAAATCATGTTTTGCTTCCAGTGTTAACTGATGTTTAAGCTGCCAGCCTAAATAACCGCCAAATGCGCCGAATACATCGACACCTTCAGTACCACCGCCAAGGCCTGCCTTGGAATAAACAGCAGTAGGATCGCTGAAGTCGGCACCTTGATGTTTCGTTTGCTGCTGTGCGGCGGCTTGCCCTGCAAAAATAGATAAGAATGCACTGCCTATTATGGATATTTTTTTAATTTTAAACATACGCCTTATCTCCCTATTTCCAAATAAATAAATTGAATAAACGTTTACCACGTTTAATGACGGTGTATTTGCCGAATAATGCATCAGATTTCTGCAAAACCAATTCGCTATCGGTTTGTTTTTCACCATTGATACTGACCGCACCATTTTTGGTAAATTCACGTGCCATTTTATTCGATTTAGCCAGTTCGCAACTGGTTAATAATTCAACTAGTGATTTTTCTGCACCTTCAACATCTGTGGTTGGTAAACCATCCTGTGCAAGTTGCGCCAGATCGGATTCGCCCAGAGCGCTTAAATCGCCGGAAAACAGAGCTTCTGTAATACGTTGTGCCGAAGCTAGCCCTTCTTCTCCGTGCACTAAACGCGTGACCTGCTGCGCCAGTATATTTTGCCCTTGCGGACGCCCCTGAATGGTTTTATCATTTTCTTCAATCGCAGCAATCTCTTCAACCGATAAGAAAGTGAAGTAGCGCAGGAACTTGTACACATCTGCGTCTAAGGTTGTGATCCAGAATTGGAAGAAAGCATAGGGGGATGTCTTAGCTGCGTCCAGCCAGATAGTACCAGCCTCTGTTTTACCAAATTTTGTACCATCAGCTTTAGTCACCAACGGCAGCGTTAAACCAAAAACTTTCTCCTGGTTCATACGACGTGTTAAATCAATACCGCCGGTAATATTTCCCCATTGATCCGAGCCACCAATTTGCAAAGAACAACCTGTGGATTTATTTAAAGCCGCAAAATCATATGACTGTAATAACATATAGGTAAATTCAGTAAACGAAATACCCGCACCATCACGGTCAATACGCTGCCTAACCGACTCTTTTTGAATCATGGCATTAACACTGAAGTGTTTACCGACATCGCGTAAAAAAGAGATAGTGTTCATTTTTCCAATCCAATCAAGGTTATTTACCACCTCAGCTGAATTTTCTTTATCACTAAATTCAATAAAAGCACTGACTTGCAATTTAATTTTATCCACCCAGTCGGCAACAACATTATCACTGTTTAATTTACGCTCCGCAGCTTTAAAACTTGGATCACCAATCAATCCCGTTGCCCCGCCGACTAACGCTAATGGTTTATGGCCAGCTTCCTGAAAACGTTTCAATGTCAATAAAGGCACTAAACTGCCGATATGCAAGCTGTCTGCAGTCGGATCAAATCCACAATAAAGTGTTTTGCAGCCACTTGATAAATGTTCATCTAATTCTTCATCTGCAGTCGTTTGCGCAACTAACCCCCGCGCTTTTAAATCTTCAAGTAGAGCATTCATTTATTTACTTCCTAATCATTGAGCATCCAATCTTTTAATGCCCAAGATATTACACATTTACAGGCCACAAAAAAACCATAGAGTGTGGATATAAGGCAGTTTATGTTAGCATTAGCCTTATTTTTTTATAACAAAGAGCAGATCACATGAAAATAGGCATTATTGGTGCGATGGATGAAGAAGTTAGCATCCTTAAGGGAGCATTGGCTAACTTGCAAACAACAGTCATTGCAGGTTGTGAATTTTATCAGGGGGAATTAAACGGTAAACAGGTTATCGTCACCAAATCAGGAATAGGCAAAGTCGCGGCCGCAGTCGCAACAACATTATTGCTGGAAAGATTTACCCCCGATTGCATCATCAATACCGGCTCTGCCGGCGGTTACGATACAACGCTGAATGTAGGTGATATTGTGATCTCAACGGAAGTACGTTTTCACGATGTTGACGTCACAGCATTTGGTTATGAAATTGGGCAGATGGCGCAATTGCCAGCGGCTTTTCAAGCGGATCAAAATCTTATTGCAATAGCGCAAAAAGCAGCTGAAACAGTCACCCATGTCAAAATCATTCAAGGTTTAATTTGCACCGGTGATATTTTTATGGCGGATCCAGGTAAAGCCGAAATAGCACGTCAAAATTTCCC
>DATCZZ010000270.1:0-2031 GCA_036525635.1 Psychromonas sp.
TGTTTTTATCTCGCATTGAATTAACCGCAACACTAGTGTCAGCAGCAGGCTGTCGTCTACCACCATACAACTCAAGGAAAATATACCATTTAAAGAGAGGATCGTGATGGTTAAATCATTCCAGCATTGCCCTAAAATTGCCCCGACAATGCCGAAGGGACGATTTCAAATCATCATGTGTGTCTCCTGGTAGAATGGAGACAAGATTAACAACAGCAGGGTTAAGGAAAGGTTAAGGGGAATATAATAGGAAGCACCCATTGCCGCGCGGACGGAGGCTTCCCTATTTTTATTGTTATTTTTATCAAAAGCAAATTGATCCGCGTTTGAGAGTACATTATTCTAGAATAAGCCCGATAATAGCAACATTAAAGATTTCTATCCTTTAAATGGCAGTTTTGGAGCAGATTATGGACAATTGGCCAGTACCAAGGGAAGTTATCCGCAAAGGAAACTTTCCATACAAATTCAAGATAGTTGATGACTATTCCTATCCGTCCGGCTGGGTTCTTGAAAATCCGTTCGTGTCTGAGTGGCTGGAAATATCGGCCTCTGGTCAGATTACGGTGAAGGCAAATAAAGATGGTTACTCTTGGGATGGATGTACACCAAAAATGAGTGTTCTCAATCTTTTCATTTTCGGGACTCCAGATGGCCATATCGATTATAGAACGATGCAGCCTTATACCTACCATGCTTCATTAGTACATGATGCTCTCTATCAGTATTTAGATTCGCTGCCTGTTTCTAAGGAGAAAATAGACCTACTGTTTCTCGAGATGCTCGGTGACTTTAAGCTGAGAAAGGTATATCACTTTTTCACAAAGCATTTTGGTGGTCGCGGAGTCATACAATTAGGAATTTAACAAACGCGTCAAAGGTGACGCTACTACCTTGCGCGTTTTACGTGAGCGTTGGTTCACTTTCTAACGAAAAACTAATTCTAAATAATACTTACCGGTTAGGAGTCAATATGTCTGATATGCAGAGTCATGAACAACAAGTAACAATTGTAGATATAAAAATGCCATTTATGTCTATGGTTGTTTTTCTGGTCAAATTTGCAATTGCCTCAATCCCCGCTTTTATCATATTGTCCTTTCTTTTTATGATATTAGGCGCGTTATTTGGTGGCATTTTCCATGGCCTGGGTATGGGCCGTTATTAGCTTTTATCAAGGGTATTAAGGAAAAACGCTGAACACTGCCAGAGAAACCCTTGTTTAGCCGGCCATGGTCCGACAACCGCAACCGGCAAGGAAAAGCAAGTAATCCCTTTTTGTGTTAAACAAGTAACAACAAAAAGGGCGACCTGACTTTGGATAGCGTAAAGAAAACAGTGACTTATGCGTTTTAATCAGATAACAGAGGCGGTTGACCTAATGTCAGCCTGCTTTTTGCTCATTGCTTCCATGTTAATGCTGCGCTTTTGCCCGAAACTTTTTCCCACCAGCCCGAACTGCCAAACTGATTTTATAGTAACTGCTCAATAATACTTCTTAGCTCAGACACCTCACTCTTCAGCTCAGATAACTCTTTTTCTAATTGCCCAATGCGATCCTCATGGATCACTGCTCCCGGTACAGGAGCCATTGCCACATTAACCTCAGACAGGTCAACTTCTCCACTAAATTGATGCATATAGCGGCTTTCGCGCTTGCCGGCTTCACGAGGCAATTTCACGACAAGTGAGTCTTGAGCCAATTTATCCAGAACAGTCTCGACCTCTTTCACATCGATGAACTGGCATAGCCTGTTGGTTCTTGTTCTCAGCTCTCCCGGCGTTTGAGCCCCTCTTAGCAGCATGCAACAGACAACTCCTTTTTCTTGCTCAGTAAATTTAAGATCGCCAAATTCTGTGTTACAAAAACGGTGCCGGTACTTAGCTACACGGCTATTAAAACCACTTTCATCGTTGATTAAACGTTTTTCGATTAAAGCGTCCACTGCATCTAAAACCTCAGCTTCCGAAAGCGACATTACCGGCTCGCGGTTGCTTTTCTGGTTACATGCATTTGTTAAGCTATTTAAG
>DATCZZ010000271.1:0-5996 GCA_036525635.1 Psychromonas sp.
CCAAACCTTTAAAGCGCTGTACGTTGACTTTACCGCGTTTTTTCTCCGCTTCTATACGGTCTAAAACCCCCTCTTTTTCTGACTCGTCCAAAGCATAATAAACCTCTTTGCCGATATCGATTCGGTATAATGGCGGCATCGCCACAAAAAAGTGCCCGGCATCCACGACAGCACGAAAATGACGGACAAACAGCGCGCAGATAAGTGTCGCGATGTGCAGACCGTCGGAGTCAGCATCGGCAAGAATACAAATTTTACCATAGCGTAAACCCGACAGATCGTTAGAAGCTGGATCAATGCCTATCGCCACAGATATATTATGGATCTCTTCAGAATTTAAAATGATGTCGGAATCGTCTTCCCAGGTATTTTTGATTTTACCCCGTAACGGCATGATCGCCTGAAACTCCCGATCCCGCGCCTGTTTTGCAGAACCGCCTGCGGAGTCACCTTCCACTAAAAAAAGCTCACCCCGTTTTGAATCCTGAGTTGAACAATCGGTTAACTTACCAGGAAGGGCAGGCCCCTGGGTCACTTTTTTACGGGCAATTTTTTTACTTTTACGAGTACGCGTCTGGGCATTATCAATACAGAACTCAGCCAGTAACTCAGCTTCATTGACATGCGCATTAAGCCATAAACTAAAAGCATCTTTTACCACACCAGAAACAAAAGCCGCACACTGACGCGATGATAACCGTTCCTTGGTTTGCCCGGCAAACTGCGGCTCTTTGATTTTAACAGAAAGAATATAGGCACATTTATCCCAAATATCTTCGGGGCTTAATTTAAGACCGCGCGGCAAGAGGTTACGAATATCACAGAACTCACGCATCGCATCAAGCAGGCCTTGTCTAAAACCATTAACGTGCGTGCCACCCTGCAGTGTGGGTATTAAATTTACATAACTTTCTGAAATTGAAGCCCCCCCCTCAGGTAACCAGACAACACTCCAATCCGCTGTCTCACTTTTTGCTGAAAATTTTCCGACAAAGGGGGATGACGGTAATAGTTCATTGCCTGTCACGGCTTCTAAAAGATAGTCATTTAAACCATCCTGATAACACCATTGGTAATCACTTTGATTAACCTTGTCTTTAAATTTAATGGTAAGGCCGGGGCACAATACTGCTTTAGCTTTTAACAGATGCAATAGACGCGACACCGAAAATCGTGCGCTATCAAAGTAAGTAGGATCGGGATAAAAATGCACAGTGGTGCCGGTATTACGTTTTCCACATGTGCCTGTTACGTGCAGCTCTTCAACTTTTTCGCCATTTTCAAATGCAATTTCATACACTTTAGCATCGCGGCGAATGGTCACATCGACACGTTTTGATAACGCATTAACAACGGAGATCCCCACGCCGTGCAGACCGCCAGATATCTCGTAGTTTTTACCGGAAAATTTACCGCCGGCGTGTAATTTACAGAAAATAAGCTCCACGCCGGAAATGCGTTCTTCAGGGTGAATATCAACGGGCATACCACGCCCGTCATCAATCACTTCTAATGATTGATCCTCATGTAAAATGACCTGGATAGTCGTTGCGTGACCCGCTAATGCCTCATCGACACTATTGTCGATGACCTCTTGACCAAGATGATTCGGACGTGATGTTTCGGTATACATTCCCGGGCGGTGACGAACGGGATCAAGACCGTTTAATACCTCAATGGAATCTGAATTATATTGGTCGCTCATGGATCTACCTATATTGGAAAAACGGAAAGAGTTATTTTAAAAAATTAAGGACTAAAATAAAAACGCAATGATAGCAGGTAAGAAACGCTCAAAACCAATAAAACTATGATCGCCCCCCTCTTCACAGGTTATTTTACAGTGGCGGTATTTATCTAAGGCTTCCTGGTAGTTTAAAACTTCATCTTCTTTTTGTAATAAAAGCCAACATTTTTCGGGAGCGCTCAAAACTTTTGTATCCAATGCGCTTAACTGCTGCAGGTAGTTTTCATCTATTTGATAAGGCTTCTGTGTATAAGGGTGAGTCTGCGCCCCCGCATATTGCTGCAATAATCGATAAGGAAATACCGCCGGATTAATCAGAACGGCCTTAACACCATATTGCTCACTCGCTTTTGCCGCTAAATAGCCGCCTAATGAACTCCCCATGACAGCTATTTCTGCGCCACTGTATTGCTCAAAAACAGACTCTACCACCTCCCACATCTGCTCCGGCAGGCAGGGGAGCTGGGGGCAGAGAAAGGTTATTTCAGGAAAGTGTTCAGCCAGATAAGAGGCCATCTGCTGCGCTTTTAAGGATCCCGGTGAGCTATGAAAACCGTGTAATGATAATAAAACCTTCGCCATTAATAACCTTTTGCATCTTTACCCGGGGTGAATAAGCCGTGCTCCAGGCGCTCAACTTTGGTGCTAATGCTACCATTTTTATTTAATGCTAAATAACGGTAACCGGGCGCTCTGTCATCAACAGCAAAATCAGCACAATTTGGTTTAAACTGTACGCAGGTCGATGGGCTGGTCAAAAAACGCACATTATTCAGCTCAATGTCGAACGCCTGATGAACATGCCCGGATAAAACGGCACGTACATTTGGAAATGACTGAATCAGATCTAAAAATTTATCGCTATTTTTTAAGATATGCTGATCTAACCACGCGGATTTAACCGGTAAAACATGATGATGCACACAAATTAACACATATTTATTCGGATATTCAGTTAAAGCTTGCTGTAAAAAAGACAACTGTTGCTCACTTAAAAAACCATGAGGCACACCTTCAACTTGTGAATCTAATAATATAATTTGCCAAAAATCGCTAACAATCTGTCTGGTCTGTATTAATCCCTGCTGCACCAGGCTAGGGAGCATGACCGACTGCATATCATGATTACCCGGTAACCAGTAGCATGGCAAATTCAACTTTTTCATCTGACTGGTAAAATCAAGGTAAGATTGTCGGGAATGATCTTGCGACAGATCCCCTGTTGATAAAACAGCCTGGCAAGTGGATGAATACCGGGCAGCATGCTCGATCACAGCCTCATAACTTTCTACCGTTTTAATACCCAGCAAGTCTTTGTTCCTATCTGAAAAAAGATGGGTATCGGTGATTTGCAAAAACTGTAAGCAGCCCTGCTGATCTGATTGTAATTTTGTCACTTGTGTATTCATAACTTTCATTATTAGGTTAATTGATATTGCAATAGTTATTGCTGAGCATACGTTGATCTTTCAAGAACTGTCACTACCGAAGCTGAGGATTTTATCATCTGCTTCGCTAGGTTTTGAACAAAAATAGTTAAAAATGTCGATAATAGCTGATTTACGCCTAAATTTGCGATCTGCACACCAGCATTTTCAGACATAAATACTGCATTATTTTTTTGTTTTTATATTTTCACAGGTTAAATAGATAAATCGTCTTTATTTAACTCCAGCCACTGCAAAGCGATAACTGTTGCTGCGTTATATATTTTCCCCTCTTTAACCCATTGATAGGCTGTTTCCCTTGGCACCACGTGTACCCGAATATCTTCACCTTCATGATCCAAGCCATATAATCCACCGACCTGGCTGCTGTCTACATTGGCGATGAACAGATCAATCTGCTCCGTTGTCCCACCCGGACTAACTAAATAGTTAAGCATAAACTGGCAGGAATTAACCGTTAAGCCAGCCTCTTCAAGCGCCTCGCGTTTAGCCACCTCTTCCGCTGTTTCGCCTTGTTCAATCATGCCTGCAACTAATTCTAATAACCATGGGGATTTTCCTGCCTCCACCGCACCAAAACGAAACTGCTCGATCAAGACCACCGCATCGTTTTTGACATCATAGGGCAATAGGACAGCTGCATGACCGCGTTCGAAAAACTCAAGTTTTATTTCGGGGCTCCAACCACCGGCGAATAATTTATGTTTTAACGTATATAAATTACATTCAAAAAAACCTTTATATAAAGATTCTTTCGATAGTACTTGCACATCATCTTGATTATAAAATACACTTTCACCTGAATGAACGTTCATTTTTTTTATTCCTTAGAAAAATACCTAACTTGAATGTTTTATATTACACTTAAATTTGTCACTAAATTAGCATAAATTTCAGGCAGCTCGTACACTCATAGGATTTATTAACATGGACATAAAACAATTTTCCCTCGCGACACTCTTTGCCTTGAGCTGTTACAGTTACTCTGCTTCAGCTGATACGTTATTACAAGTATACCAAACAGCCAAAATCAAAGATCCGGTTATCCTCAAAAGCAAAGCTCAATACGATATATATCTGGAAAAAATAACTGAAGCCAATGCAGCCTTACTGCCGCAGATTGGCTTTGGGCTGGACGCCGGTTATACCAATTATACCAATGCAAGTAATAATCTCGCCGACAATTCAAACTACGGCGCCAACATCGGATTAAGCCAGTCACTTTATAATGGCTCATATTGGCAGCAATTGAATATTTCTGAAAAACAGGCAACCCAATATGCAACGATTTATGGTTTGGCTGCACAGGATTTGCTGCTCAGAACCTCAACGGCGTACTTTAATGTATTGCGAGCAGATGAAGCCGTAAAATCGGTTAAGGCGAATAAACGTGCCGTTGAACGCCAGCTTGAGCAGACTAAACAGCGTTTTGAAGTGGGCTTGATTGCGATCACCGACGTGCATGAGGCGCAGGCTGCATATGACAGAACAACCGCCGATGAAATCATCGCGGAAAATAACCTTGCCAACTCCTATTATACGCTGCGGGAATTAACCGGTGCCGACGTGCTTAAGGTATCTTACTTGAATACCAGCACCTTTAGTGCTTCGAAACTGGACGGTGACGTGACGATTTGGCGCAATAAAGCATTAGAGTACAACTTAGCCTTACATGGCAAACGCATTGCCAAAGAGTTGGCTAAAATGCAGATTGATTTAGCCAAAACAGGCCATCGACCTACCCTGGATTTCACTGCAGGTTTAGGTTACAACAATACTTCCTACGATAATGCCCCTGATGTGGATATGAGCACCGGCACGGTCGGGCTGAGCTTAAACGTACCAATTTACACGGGTAACAGAATCACCTCTCTGGTAAAACAAGCACAGTATAATTATGTTTACGCCAGTGAAGATTTAGTGCAGACATTCCGCAGCACGGAAGCCCAGGTCAATAGTGGTTATAACAATGTCAGCGCATCAATCAGCTCTATTCGTGCATATGAGCAGGCGGTAGTTTCTTCACGCAGCGCGCTGGATGCGACAGAAGCAGGTTTTGAAGTGGGAACGCGTACTATCGTTGACGTATTAGATGCAACACGTGCTCTATACGCATCTGAAAATCAGCTAGCGAATGCACGTTACGATTACATCATTAACATGCTGCAGCTTAAATTCTCTGCCGGTACCTTGTCGGAGCAGGATATCACCGATATTTCTAACGGCTTAACTGAAATGCGTCCAAAATCATAATCCGTACTCCAACACTTTGTCTTTTAAGCAGAAAAACGGGAAGCAATAAGCTTCCCTTTTTATTCTCTGCTATTGTGATTAAGCTTCGTTACGGATGGTTTTGATGATTTCAGAGGTTGAACACCCCTCTTCAAACTGTAACACACGCACTTCACCACCGTTGGCAATCACTTCGGCACCGCCCGCAATTTGCTCAGGTTTATAATCACCGCCTTTCACTAACAGATCAGGTAAAATCTCGGCAATCAAACGTTGCGGCGTTTCTTCAGTAAATTCGACTACCCAATCAACCGCGCCCAGTCCGGCTAAAACAGCCATACGGCGATCGGCAGGGTTTACGGGACGACCGGGCCCTTTTAAAGTACGCACCGATTGATCGCTGTTAACCGCAACAATTAAACGGTCCCCCTGCTCACGTGCAGTATTGAGATAGGAAACATGACCAGCATGAAGAATATCAAAGCAGCCATTGGTCATCACCACTTTTTCACCCCGGTGCTGCGCAAGTTTTACGGCAAGTTTTAGTTGCTCTTCGGAAAGTACGCCAA
>DATCZZ010000272.1:0-16086 GCA_036525635.1 Psychromonas sp.
GGAATTTTCCATCGGCGGATGCTTCACCAATAGATGCAGGTTCATTGTAGATCAAGGTATCTAAACGATGCGCTTCCGTGGCACTGTCAACAATCGCGGTTTTTTTGACGTTATCGACAATATCAATGACGCTGACGACGAGATCGGCCGTGCGGGTAATGATCGCTTCACCGGGCTCTAAATAGAGTTGAATATTATGTCTTTCACTAAAGGCCTTTAACGCCAGACCCAGTTTTTCAATGGGGTAACCCGGGTAGGTGAAAAAGATGCCGCCACCTAAACTTAACCATTTAAGCTGATCCAGGTACTCAGAAAATTCTCTTGAGATATGATCTAAAATGGCAATAAAGGCATCGGCATCTTTATTTTCACAGTTCATATGAAACATAAAGCCGTCAACTTTATCTACGACAGAGGGAGCCAGCAGCTCTTTTTTGACACCCAAACGTGAGTATGCGCGAGCCGGATTAGCAAGATCCTGACCGGCATAACTGCGCTCCGGATTAATGCGCAAGCCTAAAGAGGCAAAGGGAGCTGCCGAAGCAAAATGCGCTTCTAACTGGGTTAATGAATTGAAGATGATTTTGTCCGATAAAGGGGCAACCACATCGATATCGTTTTTTGAATAACCGACGCTATAGGCATGGGTTTCTCCACCGAAGGTCTCATAGCCTAATTGAACTTCAAACGGACCTGAGCTGGTGGTGCCGTCTAAATAGGGTTTAATGGTCTCGAAAGTTCCCCAGGTTGAAAAACACTTTAGTGCTAAGACAAATTTAGCCCCTGAGATTTGTTTAAGCTGTTTGACTTTTTCAAGATTTTCAATCAACTTGCTTTCATCGATCATAAAATAAGGAGTGGTTAACTGGTTTTCATTCAAGCGCATAGTGGGGATCTTTTACTAGATTAAAGGAATATAAAAACGAAGGCCGGAACCTTCGTTTGCAGTAAGCGGGTATTAAGCCTCTAACTCCTGTACCTGCCAGGTCAAACCGATGCGAGGCATCAGGTCTAAGAAATCATCCGGGTTGAGCTGTTCGACATTGAATAAACCCGCATCGCTCCATTTACCTTGGAAGTAAAGCAGCGCGGCCGTGATCGCTGGTACGCCTGTTGTGTAGGAGATAGCCTGATGTTCAACTTCAATATAAGATTCTTTATGGTCACAGATATTGTAGATAAAGACACTTTTAGCTTTGCCGTCTTTTTTGCCGCGTATCCAAGTACCAATACAGGTTTTACCAACATAGCCCGGTGCCAGTGAAGTCGGGTCAGGTAAAATGGCTTTTAATACCTGCAGCGGTTTAACCGTAATACCTTCTGCTGTGGTAACAGGGTTCGGATTTAACAAACCAATATCACGCATCATGTTAAAGTAATTAAGGTAATTATCAGAGAACCCCATCCAGAATTCGATTCGTTTGGCCGGAATGTACTCAGCTAAAGAGCGTACTTCATCGTGCGCCATTGAGTAGACTTTCTGCGGTCCAACAACGGGGAAATCAAATTCCATCATGCGGCTGTGACAAGGGACGCTCTTCCACTCTTGGTTTTCGTAATAAAAAGAATCACCTTGAATTTCTAAGAGGTTTGTTTCCGGGTCAAAGTTAGTCGCAAACTTTTGTCCGTGATCACCGGCATTGACATCCATGATATCAATACTGTCAATCTCATCAAACAGGTGTTTATGTGCATAGGCGGCAAACACGCTGACCACGCCAGGATCAAAACCGGCACTTAAAATACCGGTAATACCAGCTTCTTTAAAACGCTCGGCAAATGCCCACTGCGGATCATAAGCCTCTGGCACTTGTTGTCCCGGGCTGCATAAATCGGTAGCCACTGAGGTATCCAGATAAGCGGTTTTTGTCTGTACACAAGCTTCCATAATAGTGACGTTTACCCAGGGAGGGCCGGCATTGATCACTAGATCCGGTTGCACTTCGTTGATAAGTTTAACTAAAGCATCAACATCATCAGCATTAACCGTTACAGCTTGAAGTTTTTTACTCGGGTCTTTTAAGTTATTACGCCCTTTAATCGAAGTAATTATTTTGTCACATTTAGAAATTGTACGAGAAGCTAACGTGATATCGCCAAAGACGTCGTTATTCTGAGCACATTTATGGGCAATAACCCACCCAACGCCGCCGGCGCCTATTTGTAATACTGACATTATAAAGTCCTTATAGATGTAACCTGCTGTTTCCTGTGGGTTACGTATTAATTAATTGTTGTGCATGTGACTCGATTTTTGTAAACAGAGAATCAAAATCACTTAATGTTAAACAGGGGTTTAATAGGGTAAATTTAAGATAAAGTTTGCCGTCAACTTTGGTTTCTGCAATCACGGCATCGCCACTGGTGAGCAGTTGTAAACGTAACTTTTGCTGCAGCTGATTAAACTCACTAAGGGTTAATGCACCTTGATATTGTTTACCTAAACGGAATAAAACCGTTGATAGTAACGGTTCACAGCAAAGTTCAAAGTGCTCATTTTGCCTGACAGATTGCGCGACTGATTGGGTCAATTCAATCAATTGATCGTACATTTCACCCAGTGCCTTAGCACCCACCCCTTTTAAGGTCATAAACATTTTTAAAGCGTCAAAGCGTTTCGTTGTTGCAATACTTTTATCAACCAGATTAGGCAGTTCATCACCTTCACGGTTTAGGTAGTCTGCGTGGTGCAGCAGGCTTTTAAAGTTGCTTTTATCTTTTATTAATAAAGCGCCGCAACTAATTGTTTGATAGAACAGTTTATGAAAATCGACACTCACGGAGTCTGCAGATTCAATGCCTCGCAGACGGGATTTGTGTTTCTCACTGAGGATCAATGCTCCGCCGTAGGCACCGTCGATATGACACCATAAACCGGCATTGTGGCTGATCGCTACAATCTTCTCTAAATCATCTATCGCGCCATGATCCGTTGTGCCCGCAGTGGCAACGACCGCCATGGGCAATAAACCCTGCGCCAGCAATTCAGTGATGGTTTCCTGCAGATCTGCTGTATCCATCTGTCCTTGCAGATTGGTTTTCACGCAGACAACAGAGCGTTCACCCAAGCCCATTAATGAAGCTGATTTTTGAATGGTAAAATGGCTTTTATCGGAGCAGATAATGCGTAATTTTCTGCTGTAATCAGGTAAACCATCCTGCTGAATGTTATGACCTGAGTGTTGTTGCGCAAACCAATCGCGTGCTAATAGCAAGCCCATTAAATTGCTTTGTGTGCCGCCGCTGGTGAAAACGCCG
The DNA here is from genome assembly GCA_036525635.1 of Psychromonas sp. Lineage (GTDB taxonomy): Bacteria > Pseudomonadota > Gammaproteobacteria > Enterobacterales > Psychromonadaceae > Psychromonas. Next base: position 3,259 of record DATCZZ010000272.1, read on the forward strand.
TCAGCGTGCTCACCCAGGGCATAGGTTTTAACTAACCAGTCAATAATAAATTGCTCCAGGAAGGTCGCCGCAGAGGCTTGATCCCAAGAGTCCATTGATTGATTTAGCGCAGCAATATAAAACTCAGCAACCACAGATGAAATTAACGGTGGTGTATGCAGATGCGCAATACAATGCGGGTGCTGCACCATAATTGAATTTTTAGCAATCAGATCATTGGTTTGTTGAATCACTGTGTGCAGCGGTTCAACCTGATCTAAATTGCTATTATAAATGGCTTGTTTCAGCAGATCTGGTGCCAGTCCCGAGTAGGGTTTAACACAATCTGCAAATAAGCCATGAATATTATCCAATGCTTGCTGACTTGCTGATATAAAAGCTTGATTGTTGGTCTCGGCAATTTGGATAAAATGCTTTGACCAAGGTGAATTAGATTGCTTCAATGACTTAACCCTGTGTGCATTCAATTGCTGCTTTAACTGTTTCAGCAACAAAGTTTATTTGTGTTTCACTGATAATAAGCGGTGGAAGGAAACGTAACACAGAACCTTTACGGCCACCTTTTTCAATGATTAAACCGCGCTCTAGGGCTGCGCGCTGGATTTTTGCTGCACGCTCCGGATCGCTGACCGGATGACCTAGTGCGTTGACTTCACCCGCTTTGACGATTTCAATGCCGCACATCAAACCGCGTCCGCGCACTTCTGCAATACAATCCGTTTCAGATTGAATGGCGCGTAATAAATCGCGTAGCTGTTTACCGCGTTGTTTAGCATTTTCAGTGAGATTATCACGCTGGATAATTTCTAACGTCTTTGCACCGCTCGCCATGGCCAACTGGTTACCGCGGAACGTGCCTGTATGCTCACCGGCATTCCAGCAGTCAAATTTTTTGTTGTATAAAATAATCGACATCGGCATGCCGCCGCCGATTGCTTTTGATAATATTAGGATATCGGGCTCAATACCCGATTCTTCAAACGCAAAGTTGTCCCCGGAACGGCCAACCCCGCATTGAATTTCATCAAAGATTAACAAAATACCCTGTTCACTGGTGATGCGGCGCAGTTCCTGAAGCCAAAAAGCCGGCGCAGGGATCACGCCACCTTCACCCTGGATAGGCTCAACAATAATAGCCGCAGGTTTAGTAATGCCACTTTCATCATCACTTAAAACAGATTCGATATAACGGATGCTCTGTTTAGCACCTTCAATACCACCCATGCCAAAGGTACAGCGCAAACTATATGGGAAAGGCATAAAATGCACATCGGACATCAGTCCGGTACGACGTTTCTTAGCCCCTAAGTTACCTGTTAATGCTAACGCACCATTGGTCATACCGTGATAAGCGCCGTGGAAGGAGATCATGGTATTACGTTTGGTATAAAGTTTTGCCAGTTTGATAGATGCTTCAACGGCATCCGCACCGGAAGGACCACAAAATTGAATACGTGCATTTTTAGCGAAATTACTCGGTAAAAACTGCATCACAGATTTAATGAATGCGTCTTTTGCCGGCGTAGTAATATCCAATGTTTGATAAGGAACGCCCTGATTAAGTTGTGCAATCATCACCTGGTTGATCTCGGAATGGTTATATCCAAGCGGTAAAGCACCCGCACCTGCAAGACAATCTAAATAAACCTGGCCCTTGCTATCTTCAATAATAACACCACGCGTTTTTTTAATCGCAATCGGCAAACGACGCGGGTATGAACGCACTTCTGATTCATAATGTTCTTGACTTAAAAGTATATTGTCAGGCGTTAAATCATATAATTCGCTAACAAAAGGGACTTCTTGGTCATTTGATAGGCGTATTTCAGGTGCTAAATTCAGGACGTTTTGCATAACGAGATCCTTAAATATTGTAAAGGGCTCCATAAACTGGAACTAAAGTAGTTTCACTCACTTTTTAAAAAAGTGAGGGCGATACTGAGGAGTAACCGCTTAAATCACGGTTCAGTGGCAAAGTACAAATAGGTGTTAAACGAGGTATAACCGGCAGAGTAACTAATAAAAAATAGATTTTCAGCGTGGTTAGGTAAATTGGATAAATACATATGATCACGCCCCTATAATTGTTTAAAGTTGTTTTGATATAGTGTGTTAAAACAACATAAATTAGTTGCTATGATAACTTAAAGTCGCGCATTTTATCACCGTTTTTTTTGCTGGCAAGTGTAAAAAAACACGGCATCTTAATTTTTTTTTATCAACTGTTTGTTTTTATCTTTAAGTTAATGTTTTTTAATGGAAAAATGAGTGGTTTGATACTTTTTTTTTGCATTTTTTTTTGCGATGCCAATCTCATATTTGCAGATGTAATAGCAAAAATATGTGATCTTGCGTAATTAATGCCTTGCTCTGCTATTAACTGAAAATAGATTCCGTTAAAATGATTTTAAAAAAAACGCTTACGTATTTGGGTTTTAAAAGGTAAAAAATGTGACCAGTAATAAACAAGTTTTAGTTGTGGATGATGATCAGGCAATACGTGAATTGTTAGCAGAATATTTATCAAAAAATAACTTTGATGTTATTACTGCTGAAGACGGTGTCGAAATGGATGAAAAACTATTATCCAACAACCCCGACTTAATTGTATTGGATATTATGTTGCCCGGTGATGATGGTTTTATTCTTTGTCAACGCATCCGGCAAACTTCACATGTGCCGATTATTATGCTGACTGCCAACTCCGATGAAATGGATCGTGTCCTGGGGTTGGAAATTGGAGCGGATGATTATATTGCAAAACCCTTTAGTCCAAGGGAGTTGCTTGCCCGTATTAAAGCGTTATTAAGACGCACGCAGTTCACCGGAGAGAGAAATAAAACGTCCGAAAAATCACGCTATATATCCTTCGCAAATTGGAAACTGGATACCAAACAACATCAATTGGTGGATGAAAAAAATGAAGAGGTATTATTAAGTGGTGCTGATTTTCAACTACTCACTTTGTTTTTAGAAAATGCTAATATCCCCATTTCTCGAGATCAAATTTGTCAAGCCCTGCATGGCCGAGATGCTTTTGCCAATGAACGAGGTATCGATGTTCATTTAAGCCGTTTACGTCAGAGTTTAAAGGATGATGCAAAATCACCGAAAATAATTAAAACCATGCGCGGTGCCGGGTATGTATTTATTGCCGATGTCCGTGAAGAAAACTAATCTGCTGAGCAGTTCCTGGTCAGATATCAGGCTCTACCTGCGTTTATTGTTCAGGTCATTAATTTCCCGCATGTTACTACTGACTATGGTGTCGGTGATTGTTGCGCAGGCTGTCAGTAGTTTTTTCTGGGTGAATCAGTTTGCAGACAGTGAAGAGAAATTGGTTTTACTTAATGCCAATAATTTAGCGGAAAATGCTCTCAGCACCATTTCATTTTTTCAGGAACTGCCACTGGAATATCGGTATTTGGTTCTCGAGCAACTACGGGAGTTAGGTGGCAGCCGCTTTTTTGTGTCATTAAACAGTGAATTCATTAAAATTAACCCGATAAAGGAGAGCCAGTTTAAAAAGGATGTTATAAATACCGTTGATAAAGTACTCAGGAGAAGAATTCATCAGGATCAATCGTTACAAATAGAGTTCTCGCATCCTGATGATTTACATGTCTTGAAAAATGATGTTTTATTAAAAGATTTACCGCCTTCCTGGGGAGCCTATTCGTTAATCATTCCTTCAGTGAAACCCCCTATTTTAGTGATCCAGGTTGAAATTGAAAAGAATGAGTGGCTTTATTTAGCGGCCATTTTACCCCCGCCATATCTGCTTTCGCAAAAATCAATTATATCAGCTCAGCAGATAGTTACGCTGGTATTTACCACCTGTATTTTATTGATTTTTATCTATCTGTTCTTTTTCTGGCAAACAAGGCCTCTTGAGCAATTAGCTTTTGCGGCTTCAGAAATGAGTATAGATTTGTACCAGAAACCCCTTAAGGAGCAGGGTGCCTCTGAAATAGTGACGGCGACACGCGCATTTAATCGCATGCAGCAAAAATTACAACGTTATATTCAAGACCGTGAAGTTTTATTTCGCTCTATCTCGCACGATTTAAAAACCCCTATAACCCGGTTAAGATTGCGGGCTGAGTTACTCGATAGTGAAAAACAGACTGAGGCTTTTAATCACGATTTGGACGATCTGGAAATGTTGGTTAAGGGGGCATTACAGACGGTTAAAGATACCGATATCCATGAAAATATTCAGTCAGTTGATGTGCTTAAATTGTTAGAGCAAATCAGTAGTCCACAGCCGGATAAGATACAGATTATTGCTGACAAAATAGAATTATATCGTGGTAAACCCCTGGCGTTAAAACGCTGTTTGGCCAATTTAATAGATAATGGCATTAAATACGGTAATTCTGTGACAGTTTATGTTGTCGATAGTGACGAAAGTTTACAGATCTTGATTCAGGATAATGGCCCGGGTATTCCAGCCAGAGAATTGGAGAATATCTTCACCCCATACCGCCGTCTGCATGACGACCATGAAGGTTACGGTTTGGGCCTGGGGATTTCCCGTAACATTATTCATGCGCATAACGGCCAGCTTCACCTTATTAATCTTGATCAGGGGGGGTTGGAGGTCATTATCACCCTGCCAAGAAGTTACAAATCTAATTTATGAAAAATTTAATGTTAGTACTAGCCCTATTATGTCATGCCAAGGTCAATGCCGAAGGCATAGAAGTGCTGCACTGGTGGACAGCCAAGGGAGAGGTTGAAGCGCAGGCCGTACTTGAAAAAGCGGTGCTGGATAAAGGTATAACCTGGAATAATTTTGCCATTGTCGGAGAGGGCGGTGAAAGTGCTGTCCGCGTTCTGCAGATGCGGGCACTTTCTGGAAATCCACCTGATGTTGCACAAATTAAAGGGCCGGATATTGGTGAGTGGGAAAAGGTCGGCATGCTTGAGGAAATTGGGCAGTTGATGGATGTCAGCTTGTGGCAGCAAATGCTGCTGCCAATCGTGCGCGAAACGGTGAGCTTTGATAACAGATATATGGCAGTGCCAATTAATATACACAGGGTTAACTGGTTATGGCTTAATAAAAGGATTTTTGATGAACTTGATCTGCCTATGCCCACAACATGGAATAGTTTTTTCGCCGTGGCGGATAAAATACAGGCCGCAGGATATATACCCCTCGCGCATGGTGGCACCGCTTGGCAGGATGCTTCTTTATTTGAATCCATAGCACTATCCTTGTTAGGTGCAGAAAAGTATAAGCAGGCTTTTGTTGAGCATAATGAAGCTGTTTTAACGTCACCGGAAATGATCCGTGTATTCAAATTATTTAAACGTTTACATAAATACACGGATATCGATATGCTTGGTAAAGATTGGCAGCAGGCCAGCCAGCTTATTAGCAACAATAGTGCGGGTATGCAGTTCATGGGGGACTGGGTAAAGGGCATGTGGAGCGCCCAGGGGAAAAAAGCCATGGGTGATTATCTCTGTATTGATGTTCCGGAAAGCAAGGGCCTTTTCAGCTACGATATTGATAGTTTTGTTTTTTTTGAAAAAAACAGTTCGAAATTTCATAAAGAAATACGCAGTGTTTTTGCCGATATATTGTTGAGCCAAAAATTTCAGGTTGCGTTTAATATTGCCAAAGGTTCCATTCCCGTAAGAAGTGACATCAATATGGATGAATTTGATAAATGTGCGCAAAAATCCTTTGCCGATTTTAATAGCGGAGAATTGGTACCATCTTTTACATCAAACCTGGCGAGTACCAGTCAGTTACGCAACATCACGATCAAAATAATCAGTGATTATTTTAATAACCCGAATGCGGATGCGAAAAGTACGGTTAAATCTCTATCGCTGGCGGTTAGAGCAATCCATAAATAATCATACAGCTATAAGCAGGTTAAACAGCACCTTCATAGCCAGGGTATAGTTGTCGCGCAGTTTTTTATCTCCTCGCCTATATTCTTCTTTTAAAATAGCAGGTCAATTATGACCATTTAATTAAGCGGAATGCGATGCGTAAAAATATTTAATATTTTTCATTGTTTGCATCTAACCGCGGCTGCTTTATTTATCAATTAAGTCGCTAACCGTACTGTTAATTGTGTAGGGATAATAGTGTTTTAGGGGTATAATGCGCACCATTTTATTTTCCAATAACCGCGTGAGAGCCCATATGTTAAGTTATTTTATCCCTACCGCTAAAGGTTTAGCCCCTCTGCTTGAAGTCGAGCTGAAAGAGATGGGTATTGAAAATCCCGTACAGATGAATGGTGGCGTGAAATTCGATGGTACCTTAGAGCAGGGGTATAAAGTTTGTTTATGGTCTCGTTTCGCTTCCCGCGTTTTGTTAAAGCTTAGTGAATTCAAAGTGCTTGATTCAATGGATCTCTATTTAGGCTGTAGCAATATTCCCTGGGAAACACATTTTGATGTCGATAAAACCTTCTCTATTGATTTTTCCGGTACAAACGATGAAATTCGTAATACCCAATTTGGCGCTTTAAAAATTAAAGATGCTATTGTCGACCGTTTCCGCAAAAAATTCGATCAACGTCCCAATGTTGAAAAACGGGATGCTGATATCCGTTTCAACGGCCGTTTATGGAAAGATAAAGCCACCATCTATTTAGATCTTTCTGGTTCCCCTCTGCATCTTCGTGGTTACCGTACTATTGCTGGTGAAGCCCCGCTTCGTGAAACATTAGCGGCCGGCATTGTTAAACGTAGTGGCTGGCAGGGAGAGGCGTTACTCGATCCCATGTGTGGTTCCGGTACGTTGATTATCGAAGCGGCCATGATGGCCTTAAATATTGCCCCGGGTTCATTACGCCAAACCTTTGGTTTTGAAAAGTGGAAACAACACGATAACGAATGCTGGCAGACACTAAAAACATCCGCGCAAGTTTATGCCCGCCGTGCTGTAAATAAGTGTGAAACGCGTTTTTATGCCTCTGATTTAAGTAAAGATATGATTGAAATTGCCCGCAAAAACGCACAACGTGCAGGCGTGGCGGAATTAATAGAATTTTCAGTGGCAGACGCTAAAAAAGTATTGCCTCCGGCGGAGCTCGATACTGGGATGATCATTACTAACCCACCCTACGGCGAACGCTTAGGGAGCTTCAGTGACACCATTACTCTTTATACTGAGCTTGGTTACCATTTCAAAGAGGCTTTTGCTGGTTGGAATTTATCTATTTTTGCCATGGATACTGAACTGTTAAGCTGTTTAGGCATGCGTGCGGCAAAAAGCTTTAAGTTCTTTAACGGCCCGATAGAGTGTGTGCTTAAAAACTACCGTATTTCTCCGAAACGTGCGGCGGCTCAAGAGCAGGAGAGTGCCCCGGCTCTTGAGGAAACCAACCCCGAGCGTATTAACCCATGGACAATGGGACGTAACGAACGTGCCGCCGCAGCGGTAGAAGAGAGTGAGTCGGAGCAGGTTTTTAAAGAGGTGCAGCAGATTAAGCCCGCTATCTATGCTGAAGCTTTTGCCAACCGTTTGACTAAAAACCTCAAACAGCTGGAAAAATGGGCAAAACGTGAAGGGGTTGAATGTTACCGTTTATACGATGCTGACTTACCTGAATATAACGTTGCAATTGACAGATATGCCGATTATATCATTATTCAGGAATACCGCGCCCCGAAAGAGATTGATGCGCAGAAGGTGCGTCGCCGTTTCTTGGATGTTGTCTCTACGGTACGTTACATGTTAAACCTGCCTGATGACAAACTGGTGATTAAAGTTCGGGAACGTCAGAAGGGGCGCCAGCAATACGAAAGGTTGGCCAATAAAAAACAGTCATTGGTCGTGCATGAAGGGCAGGCGAAATTGCTGGTTAATCTGCAGGATTATCTGGATACAGGTCTGTTTTTGGATCATCGCCCAACGCGTTTGCGGATTGCAAAAATGGCCAAAGGCAAAGATTTCTTAAATCTGTTCTGTTACACGGCAACGGCTTCTGTTCATGCCGCACTGGGCGGCGCTAAATCCACCACCAGTGTGGACATGTCCAAGACCTATCTGGCCTGGGGCGAAGATAATTTTGCAGAAAATGGCATTAAAGGCAAGCATACATTTATTCAGCAAGACTGTATAAAATGGTTACAGCATGCCCATGAAATGTTTGATCTGATTTTTATTGATCCGCCAACATTCTCAAACTCCAAACGGATGAAAGATGTGTTTGATGTGCAGGATGACCATGTGGAGCTGTTAAGCGCTGCAAGTGAGCGTTTAAATGATCACGGTGAAATCATCTTCTCAAACAATAAACGCGGTTTTAAACTCGATATTGATGCCGTGAAAGCGTTAGGTTTTTATATTAAGGATATCAGCCAATCATCAATACCTGAAGACTTCAAACGTAACAATAAAATTCATCAGTGCTGGATTTTAACGAAACAGACGCATAAAGATAACGCATGAACGATAACCATTTTTTATTATATTTCACCGATGGTTGTCATTTGTGTGATGATGCTGAGAAAATATTAAAGCAGACAACAGTCTTTTATACAAAAGTCGATATTATAAATGATCAGAGGCTAGTGGACTTGTACGGCTGTTCTATTCCCGTCGTTGCGAATGAGCACGGTGATACGATTAACTGGCCATTTAATTTGCAGCAGTTAAACGACTTTATCAACCTCCATATTTAATTAAAAAAGAGTATTTAAGTGGCATTATTAACCTTACACAATGCAGAACTGGCCTTTGGTGACAGTGCATTATTAAATAAATCTAACCTTGTTATTGAACCGAATGAACGCGTCTGTCTGGTCGGGCGCAATGGTGCAGGTAAGTCAACTTTATTAAAAGTATTAGACGGCCGTATTCAACTTGACGATGGTACCCTGCTGATCAATAACGATGTGAAAGTGGCGCGTTTGGAACAGGATCCGCCGGCAGCAAGTCTGATGAGTGCTTATGATTTTGTGGCTTCAGGTATGGAAAATGCGGGTGAGATATTAAAAGCCTACCATCACCAACTGCATGTGATTGCTGAAGATTGCAGTGAAAAACAGTTAAATAAACTGCAAAAACTCCAGGAGCAGATTGACCAGCTTGATGCCTGGCAGCTAGACAGTAAAATCAATCAAATATTAGACCGCCTGGCTATTGACCCTGATACCACCTTAGATCAATTATCCGGCGGCTGGTTACGTAAAGTTGCCTTAGCCAAAGCCCTGGTGAATGATCCTGACCTGTTACTGCTTGATGAGCCAACCAACCATCTGGATGTGGGCACCATCGAATGGTTGGAGCAATTTTTGATCAGCTTTCAGGGTTCGATAATCTTTATCAGCCATGACCGGGAATTTATCCGCCGTTTATCGACGCGAATTATTGATATCGATCGCGGTAACTTGAGTTCCTGGCCCGGTGGTTACGACGATTATCTGCTTGCCAAAGAGGAAGCATTACGCGTTGAGGAAGAGCAGAATGCGGAATTTGACCGTAAACTTGCGATTGAAGAAAAATGGATCCGTCAGGGTATCAAGGCACGCCGCACACGTAATGAAGGCCGCGTTCGCGCACTGAAATCAATGCGTAAGGAGCGCTCTGAACGCCTTAATGTGCAGGGCAAGGCAAATATGAATATTGATGCGGGAACACGCTCAGGAAAGATTATTTTCGAAGCTGAGCATGTTGCTTACAGTTATGATGATTTATGCATCGTACGTGATTTCTCCTGCACTATTATGCGCGGAGATAAAATTGCATTAGTGGGCAGAAACGGCTGCGGTAAGAGTACCTTATTGAAATTACTGTTAGGTCAGTTACAGCCTGATTCTGGGACAATTAAGTGCGGTACAAAACTTGATGTTGCCTATTTTGATCAATACCGGGATACCTTAGATCCGGAAAAATCCGTGATGGATAACTTAGCGGAAGGTAAGCAGGAAGTTGAAGTGAACGGGGTGAAACGTCATGTTTTAGGTTATCTGCAGGACTTTTTATTCCACCCGCAGCGCGCTCGTACGCCGGTAAAAGCCTTATCTGGTGGTGAAAAAAATCGCCTGTTACTGGCTAAAATATTTCTAAAAGCAAGTAATTTACTCATTCTCGATGAACCTACCAATGATCTTGATGTCGAAACGTTGGAATTACTCGAAGAGCTGTTGGCAAATTATCAGGGAACGCTGTTATTGGTCAGCCATGACCGTAGTTTTGTTGATAATACTGTAACCAATACCTGGTTCTTTGACGGTAATGGTAATGTTGAACAATTCGTTGGCGGTTACAGTGATGCTGTGCGCCACAAAGCGCAAAGCGAAGCGGCACGTCAGTCTGATAGTACGGTTAAAAAAATTGATGCACAGCCTAAAACTCAGCCAGCAGTAAACACGGCGAAAAAGAAAAAATTATCCTACAAATTACAGCTTGAACTTGATGGTTTGCCGCGTTTACTGGAAGAGCTGGAAACAAAAGTAGAAACGCTGCAGGAGACCATCAACACGCCTGAGTTTTTTAACAAAGATAAAAAGGAAGCGGATAAATTCTTAGCCGAGCTTGCCGATACAGAGCTGCAATTGGAAGAAGCATTTATGCGCTGGGAAGAGTTAGAAGAGTTACAAAATGGAGAAAGCAGTTAAATGAAATGTAAAGTAACCTTAGCCGGGATGGCGTTATTACTGGCTGGTAACAGCTGGGCAGCTGGTGTTCCTTATTATAGTGTTGAAGAGATCAGTGTTTCTGCCGATGGCGCCAATTACGGGCCATATCCTTCCGCCATTTCAGAGGATGGCGCGTTTATCGCTGCCTACTCGATGAAGGCGTCATTGTCGCAGGATATCGATCTCGGTTTGCCGTTTACCTTTAACCGTCCCTGTCAGTATGACACTGTGATGTGTGAACTTGAGTTTTACGGCTCTGAAACCTCCAGCGCGCTCAGTTATAACAATGCTTATCAGGCATGGCGTAATGCGCAAACAGATGCGCAGTATGGATCATATAGCAGTTATATGATGGGTAATACATTATCAAGTGGTTCGGATAATGGTGCAGTACTGCCTTATGATTTGGGCGGTTATACAACAGATGTGAAGGTGACCGATGTTTTTGTTAGCGGTGCCGGCGATAAAATTGTTATCGGTTATTCATCAGCCCCTTATGTGGGCGGGGAACGGGCGTTTGTACGCCGTGCATTTATCTACAATCAGACTCAAAACATTGTTAACTCACTCCTTCCCGATTTTGATACTGATGGCGGCTTCAGCAGTGCCTATAGGATTAAACAGGTTGGTGACAAAATCTTAGTTGTTGGTGCAAGCAGTGTCTCATTTCCTCAGGATGATGATAGCAATAAGGAAAAAGATTATTTTAACAGCTGCTATTTCAGTGACGAATATGATCAAGTTGCCACACTTAACGAATTAGTTTATTGCCCTGGTTTTGATACCCAGGCGTGGGCTTGGGATGTGACGGATTACCTTACCAAAACAGCAGAAGCGGGTATCAGCGGTTCAGCACTTGCCGCCCAGTGGCTTGATGATAACGAAGATAATAACAATTCGAACATCACTTACAGTGCCAGCGCCCTGGATATTAATGGATCCGGTATTGCTGTCGGTGTATCGACTTTTGAATATACAAATACTGAACTAGGTGCTCGCCAGCGCGCGACAATTATGCCCCCTAATTATGCAGCTCCTTTGCGGATAAAAGCAGCCGAGCAGGGGATCTCTGATCCTGACGATAATCTCTATAATACCTGGGCGAGCGCGATTAACGAAGCGAACATTGTCATTGGTAACCGTGAATATTCAGCAGTAAAAAGTCGTAATAAACCGGTCGAATTTTTTGTCTACGATATCTCGACAGGGAGCATTAGCTTCCCGCTCCTCGACAAAAAAGTTCAAACCACTGCGCAGCGCTTAAGTCGTGAGAGCAGTGCCAAAACGGGTGCGAATAGCCGTGCATATGATATTAACGAATCAGGTTTCATTGTCGGAAAGGCCGATGGTTTCGATCAAATCGAACCCGTCACCGGCGGAGCTGCCCGCAGTCAATCTGCATTTTTATATGACAACAATACAGGTAAAAGCTGGTTCATTAATGATCTGATTTGCTCTGAAACAGATGATGTGGTCACTTCCCCATTATATAGAATTCGTAGCGCGCGCGTGATTAATGATAACGGCACGGTATTGGCGGAAGGTTGGAAATATAATTCTGTTTTTGAATACCAGAATAAAGTTAATGGCAGCGAAGTTATGTTGAAATTAACACGCAATGCGGATGTGCTTTCACCAGATGACAGCCCAAATTGCTGGGATGCGGCATTGTTCGACAACATTGACACTCCCTACGAACGCCAAGGCGCTGCCAGTTTTTGGGTATGGCTTTTTGCGCTACCGTTATTAATAGTTCGCCGCTTTATCAAATAGCAGCGGCACTGCCCTTAACGGGGGGATGTTTAACAATCAGTGCAGAACGACTTCAACTATCCAAGCGGATAGTTTGAAGTCGTTTTTTTTCAGCTGCAAGCCGTTAATTGTTCTTTATTAATTGCAGCCAACATCTCCTGCGTTGTTTTTATTTTACGCACCTGCTGTAAAAAAACAGCTGCCTGCGGATGTTGTAACTTCATAAAAGTTAACCACTGTTTGATACGGCTCGGCAGGTATTTTTCCTGATCTCCCATTGTTTGAATAAACAGGTACTTTTTCAAAATAAGCAAAATCTCCGGCCAGCTGTTTGGTTGTTCAAAGCCTTTGATTGCCTGTGCCAGGTTTGGCGTGGCAAGGGCGCCGCGGCCAATCATCAGACGATCACAGCCGGTTATCTCCATACAGCGTTGTGCGTCTGCAACGGAGAAGATA
>DATCZZ010000273.1:0-2083 GCA_036525635.1 Psychromonas sp.
CACCAGAGTCAATATGGCGCTACTTAATATAAAGGTGTTACCATGCCTGACCTTAAGTGGAGCGATTTGATTCATTAGCAAGGGTAATACAATCCCAAGACCAATCACACCAATCCAAAATACATTTGCCCAAAGGCCACCTGAAATAGCGGCTTTAATAGCAACTTTATCCATTTCCCCCCCAAAGTTCATACCTGTAATAAGTATGATCAGTAACAATAATTCAGACCAAACAATAGGTTGTTCCAGACGATGGCTTAGGGCCATGCCTGGCGTATTTGAATTAGCTGAGAAGAAGGTTGTTGCCAAAATGATTGTTGCAGCGATACCAGATGACAGACCCGAGGCTAAAAAAAGTAAAGGTAAAACAGGTTGATTAAGTAAAGGGTATGCAGTTAAAGCGGAAAGTAAAAAACCAGTATATACCCCAAGTAAAACGGCAAGTACTGCAATAACGAGCTCAAGCTGTTTCTCGACTTTAGCAATTAAATCCCATAACCACGATACACCCGGTATTTTTAACAGCCAAGGCATAAAACGTTGCAGCAGCCTTTCCAGTTTTTCCCTAAATACCAGAGCGATCCAGGCAAATGTTGCCAGCTGATAGATGATAAATAAAGTGACACCACGCCCCATGACCGATGTCGGGTTGGCAAACTGATAAACAATCACCTTCCAAAAATGCAGGGGTTTAGTTAAATCGACAATTAAGATCAGCAGACCAAAAATAACCATGCTGGGCACAAGGATTGCTGCTGCTATTATCAGAGGATTTTTTGCAGCCTTTTCTAGCGAGTTTAGTTTCCACTTAATAACCAACGCTAAACACATTGCCCCCGAGGAGATACCAAGAACAAACAGATAAATTGCGATTGGCCAGTGCCATACAAGAGAGTCGAAATGAAAGGCATACTGCAAACTTTCCATCATAGCTCAATCTCCCCTTTCAGATCCGGCACTCTAAACATTTTTGGTTTGGTGCCCAGAGATTTTTTGTAACGGTAGACTGTTTTTTGCTGTAGCGTTTCAACAATATCACTACTTGGATCATTAAGATCCCCAAACACAAGAGCTTGCTGCGGACATGATTGTACACAGGCTGGTAATTGCCCTTTTGCAAGATTAGTGTCACGGCAAAAATTACATTTATCAGCTGATCTGGTCACGGGATCAATATAACGAACTTTATAGGGACATGCGGCGATACAATACATACAACCCACGCAGCGGTCTGCATTTACATCTACAATCCCGGTATTTTTATCAATAAAAGATGCACCAGTTGGGCAAACATTAACACAGGGTGCATCTTCACAGTGCTGGCAAGATTTTCTGAAGAACTTATAATCGGCGTCAGGAAATTCACCACGGACATCACTTCGAATAATCTCTAAGCGTGTAACACCTTCCGGGACATTATTCGTTTCGCGGCAGGCATCGACACATGCTTCACAACCAATGCAGAGGGTTTCATCGTGGAGCATTGCATAGCGTTTCCCATCGATGACAAGCGTTTGAACAACTGCTGTGCCGGCAACACCTGCAGTGGCGAACATGGTAGTGGCACCAAGACCAGCTAAAAATTTTCTTCTGGAGTGATCCATCATTGCTCTCCTCGTGACTTGTTTACCGAGATATGACAATCAACACAAAGTTTTATGCGAGATTTACGCTCGATATTGACGATAGGATCGCGCGCATCATGTAAATGATGGCAAGCGGCACAACTTATTTTTTTATAATGTACGTCGTGTGTCCATTCGGCTTTTCGAAGTTGCACTGGCGTATGACAGGCTATACATTGACTATTTTGTTGAATTAAAGGCGTATGAGTATTTTTTGAGAAACTGATAATACTGAAATCTTCTTTTGGATGTCTTCCCTTATTTCCATGGCAAGCGGTACAATTATCATAAAATTTTTCACTCCCATGTGCGCCTTGCATTTTCACCGCTGCAATTTTTTTTAATTTTCGTTCTGCTTTGTGACAGCGGATACAGCGTCTATTTTCCTTGATCAGCTTTTCCATTTCAGCATCATTTTTAGCCTGTACTGCAAAATCAACGCCGGAGATCTGCCGATT
>DATCZZ010000274.1:0-5000 GCA_036525635.1 Psychromonas sp.
TTTGAATATAAAAATGCATCAGATAAAAATTTACTTCACAAATTTTCCGCAAAATACATGATGGCCTTAGGGTTAGCATTAAGGGGAGGTGGAAATGTCTAATATTAATTTATTGCCATGGCGAGAAGAATTTAAAAAGAAAAAGAAAATGATCTTCCTCGCTGTTTTAGGGCTAAGTTCTCTCTCAGTCTTAGGGGCTTCTTATCTCGGAAAGTTGTATGTTGATGGGTTAATTGGCGCACAAAACCAACGCAATCAATATTTACAAACGCAAACTATTATTTTAGATCGCCGTATTGCAGAAGTTAGGCAAATTAAAAAGGAGAAAGCGGAACTTGAACGTCGTATTAATCTCATTAAGAAATTAGAAGAAAAACGAAATTACGCAACGCACCTGTTTAATATATTACCCGAAGTTGTTCCTCCCGGAATTTATTTGAAGAGTATTACTTTTGCGAACGAGCAGGTTGATGTTCAGGGAATGAGCGAATCTAATAATCGTCTTGCCAGAATGACAAGGAATATTGATGGTTCCGGTTGGTTAGGTAATTCCTATATTAGTTCTATTGTTTCAGGACCGACAAAACCAATTAAATTGAGTAATTTTGTTATGAAATTTGCTGTCGTTCCTGCGGTAGAGGAGGGGGAATAATGGATCTAAATGAATTGGATTTTGAAAATATCGGTAGCTGGCCTTTGCTGCATCGTGTGATCTTCATTATTTCTGTCTGTGTTATGTTAAGTGGCGCCTTTTTTTATTATGTAACAATGCCGCAGATTGAAAGGTTAGAGCAGGTTGAGGCCAAGGAGGTTACGCTAAAAAATGATTTTAAGATAAAAGCCGCGTTATCTTCTAATTTAGAAGAGTACCGTGCTCAGATGGCTGAAATTAAAATTATTTTTGACGGGCTGCTGAATAAGCTGCCGAGCAATGCAGAGGTAGCTAGCTTACTCGATAATATCAGTTTTATTGGGGCCGATAATGGTCTGCAGTTTAAGAGTATTAATTGGGGGGTAACAAAAGATGAGGAGCTTTCTGTGGAAGTGCCCATTAGTATTCAAGTGGTTGGTAAGTATGAAGAGCTTGGGAGTTTTGCCGCAGATATTGCAGCGCTACCGCGTATTGTAATTTTGGATAATCTAAAATTAACTAAAGGTAATGACGACTTAATGACGTTAAATGTAATTGCTAAAACGTATCGTTATAAGGGGGGGCAAAAATGAGATTTTTTATTGTCTTGCTAATGACACTTCCTCTGTTTTCATGCACGGATGTTAATCTTGATGACTTGTCCCGCTTTGTTGCGGAAACGAAAGCGAAAATTTATCCAATTGATGATAATGTACCGACATTGAAGAAAATTGATCCTTTGGCGTTTACCCAGCAAGGTGCTCGTAATCCTTTTAGTGAACCTCAGGCGGAGGCCATCGCGTCCGTAGCAAGTGCACCTAAAAGCTGTCCTCAGCCTAATTTAAACCGTAAAAAACAGGCACTGGAAACATATTCCCTTGATAATTTAACAATGAGGGGGACAGTTTTAGTTGACCAGCAAATATGGGCTCTGGTGCAGGTGACAGATGGTGAGTTATACAAAGTTAAACCCGGTTATTACCTTGGCTTAAACCATGGAAGGGTGTTAAACATAACTGGAGACAAAATTGATTTATTAGAGTTAGCCCCAGACCAAGATGGTTGTTGGCAAGAACGGATAACACAAATTACGTTACAGTAGTCTGAATGATTTTAACGCAGGGATGAAATTAACATCATGAAAAAACTAAATTTAAAAACCTTACTACATATTTTTCCGCTGGCATTGCTGTTTTGCTCATCGGCTGTATTTGCTGAGGCACAACTTAATAAACTTGATATTAATCCTCTGGTTGATGGTAAATTCGAATTAAAGTTTGAATTTAACGAATCGATTAGTGGCTATACAGATAAATTACATTATCGGCCTAATGAATTAGTGATTGATGTTGCAGATGCAAGCTCGGTTTTACAGTTAAATCCCATTAAAATTGAAAAAGGGGGGGTTAATAATGTTGCCACGGAACGCACAACAGATGGCCTGCGCTTAACTGTTTCCCTTGATACTTTAATGCCTTATCGAATTGCACAGGAAAACAATGTTCTTTTTGTACGTTTCGGAAATGTCACACCACAAATAACAGCGAATGGTAAAGAAGAGGTTGCATTAGCCGCCGCGGTTGCGCAAAACAGTGCCAGCCAAACTGCAAAAACAGTAACTCAGGAAGCTAAAGCGGCGCCGTCACCTACCCATAAGACAACGCCTAAAGGTTATGTCAACAGCATTAATTCAATTGATTTTACACGAGGCTCAGAGGGCCAAGGTAAGTTATTGGTATACCTGGATAACTCAAGTGTGGCTGTGGATATCCGCCGTCGCGGTCAACAACTGATTGCTGAATTTAAGAGTACCTATATACCTGATGAATTGCTTTACATTATGGATGTTGTCGACTTTGCTACTGTGGTAGAAAAGGTTGAAAGCTTCACCGAGGACGGCAAAACCAGCTTCGTTTTTGATATTAAAGAGCAGTATAACTACCGTTATGATCAATTAGACACTCTCTTTGTTATTGAGGTCTCTGAAAAACCAAAAGGTCAGAGAGAAAGTGAATTCCAGGGCAAAGCTTTTTCTTTAAATTTCCAGGATATCCCTGTGCGTACTGTTTTACAGTTGATTGCAGACTTTAACGGCTTTAATTTGGTTATTACCGACTCTGTAAGCGGCAATATAACATTACGGCTTGATGATGTGCCATGGGACCAGGCACTGGACATTATCTTAAAAGTGAAAGGCCTGGGTAAACGCATGGACGGTAATGTGTTAATGATTGCACCGGCTGCAGAGTTGGCTACAAAAGAGCGCGAGCAGTTAGAGGCAGAAAGAGAGGCTGATAATTTAGCGCCTTTGTATTCGGAGTTCATTCAAATCAATTATGCAAAAGCCGCGGATGTTACCGCTATGTTAGCCAGTGGTAAGGTTAGTCTGCTATCGGAACGAGGTTCAGTTAGCACTGATGAGCGTACCAATACGCTATTGATAAAAGACACGGCAGTTGTGATTGATAGTGTTAAAGAGATGGTTGAAATTTTGGACATACCGGTTCAACAGGTGGTCATAGAAGCGCGTATGGTCACTGTGGATGACTCGGTTGGTGAAGAATTGGGGATTAAATGGGGGGTGACTGGAACAAGGGGTAATACTAGTACGTCTGGTACGCTTGAGGGTATTGAAGGCGGCTCAATTGATGAGCGTTTAAATGTAAACCTGCCGGTCGCCGGCGCAGCGGGTACTATTGCCTTTCAGGTCGCTAGGTTAGCCAATGGTGATATCTTGGATTTAGAGCTTTCCGCGCTGGAGTCAGAAAGCAAGGCTGAAATTATCGCCAGTCCACGTATTACCACGGCGAATCAGCAAACAGCTTATATTGAGCAAGGTACAGAAATTCCTTATGTTGAATCTGCTTCATCAGGGGCGACTTCTGTGGCTTTCAAAAAAGCGGTGTTAAGTCTTAATGTGACGCCGCAAATTACGCCGGATAATAAAGTCATTTTAGATCTGGTCATTACCCAGGACTCGGTTGGTGATACGGTTTCTGCCGGTACCGGTTACGCCGTTGCGATTGATACCCAGAAAATAGGTACACAGGTATTAGTGGATAATGGCGAAACATTGGTACTGGGCGGTATTTATCAGCAACGTACCTCTAAAGATGTGAGTAAAGTGCCTCTCTTGGGAGATATCCCTTATTTGGGTGCATTATTCAGATCGACTAATGACAAAAGCAGTAAATCCGAGTTGTTGATTTTTGTGACCCCGAAAATAGTGATGCAGACTAAATTCTAAACAAAGACAACTTTTAAGTGGTTTTTCGCAAAAAGTTATAAGCCTGAAGTTAATCTTCGGGCTTATTTTGTTTATGGGCTTGCAATGGCTTGATAACAATTGCGATAATATGCGGCACTTCTCTTTTTCTAAAGGGTCTTTCCAGTAATTAATCACTTGAGTAATAATTCAACATGGCAGAGCAACGTAATATTTTCTTAATTGGCCCAATGGGGGCTGGCAAAAGCACAATTGGCCGTCATTTAGCACAAATGTTACACCTTAACTTTCTTGATTCAGATGCTGAAATTGAGAAGAAAACAGGTGCGGACATTGCGTGGGTTTTTGATGTAGAGGGCGAAGAAGGTTTCCGTAATCGCGAGCAGAGCATGATTGATGAGCTAACGCAAAAGCATGGTATCGTTTTAGCGACGGGCGGCGGTGCGCTGATTCGCCCCGAGAATAGAATACACCTCTCCGCGCGTGGTATCGTTGTTTACTTAAAAACAAGTGTAAACAAACAGTTAGCCAGGACTTTAAAAGATAAACGTCGTCCATTATTACAAACGGAAGATCCGCGTTCAGTATTAGAAGAATTAGCAGAAAAGCGTAACGGGTTGTATGACGAGATTGCTGATTATACCATCGAAACGGATGAGCAAAGTGCCAAAGTTGTTGCCAGCCAAATTATTGAACTATTGGATTTCTAATGGAAAAGTTAATTGTTGATTTAGGCGAACGTAGTTACCCGATCTCAATCGGTGAAGGTTTAATGACACAAAAAGCGTTATTTAAATCAGTGATCAAGGGCAAAAAAGTGATGATTGTCAGCAATGAAATCGTTGCTCCCTTGTACTTAGCCGCCTGTAAAGAGGCATTAAGTGATTTTCAAATCGATCAGGTTATTCTGCCCGATGGTGAAAAGTTTAAAAACCTGGCAACTTTTGAAACGATTTTAACCGCTTTGTTAGCCAATAAACATGCCCGGGATACTACTATTATTGCGCTTGGCGGCGGTGTGATTGGTGATATGGCCGGTTTTGCCGCTGCTTGTTATCAACGCGGTGTACCCTTTATCCAGGTGCCGACCACGCTTCTCTCGCAAGTTGATTCTTCCGTTGGCGGAAAAACAGCGGTTAACCA